>CAZGLA010000001.1:0-2238 GCA_964526575.1 uncultured Candidatus Peribacteria bacterium
CTATTTTGAAAATTGCTGTCTATGAATTACTCTATGCCAAAGAACCAACTCCAAAAGCTGTGGCCATCGATGAGGCAATCGAATTGGCCAAAGAATATAGCAACGATAATAGCAGTAAATTTATCAATGGCGTGCTATCTACTATCACTAAAAAAGAATTAGATGAGTCCAGTAAATGATTTTACCGTCTTAGAAACAACATTAGGGATTAATTTCAAAGATCCGAAGCTTTTACGTTTGGCACTCATTCATCGTTCTTACCTCAATGAACATTCAGAGGAAAAGCAAAACAATGAACGCCTGGAATTTTTAGGTGATGCTGTACTAGAACTCGCAGTTACTGAATATCTTTATGATAATTATCAAAAACCCGAGGGAGAACTCACTATACTACGATCGGCTTTGGTAAAAAAAGATCATCTAGCAGAAATTGCCAGTCGCTTGGAGTTGGGGAACTTTATACTTTTAAGCAAAGGTGAAGAAAAATCCGGAGGCAGAGAAAAGAATTATTTATTAGCCAATGCTTTTGAAGCTTTAATTGGCGCTATTTACTTGGATGCCGGTTTCAAAAAGACCAAAACCTTCATTGAAAAACAGGTCATGACCGGCTTAGAAAATATCATTGCCCAAAATTTGCATATTGATGCCAAGTCACTTTTTCAAGAAAGAGCCCAAGCTTTGGCTGAAACCACTCCAGATTATCGCGTATTAGAAGAGTCGGGACCGGATCATAATAAAATATTTATCATGGGTGTATATTTGCGCGAAGATTTAGTAGCTACTGGCCAAGGCCCTAGTAAACAGCAGGCGGAACAAGCTGGAGCTCGCAATGCCCTTCAAGTAAAAAAATGGTAACTCAAACTTACGCTGTAGATCCCAAGCATCATGGCCAGAGAATCGATATTGTTCTGGCTGGTCTTACGCATTTGAGTAGAAGCCAGATTCGTAAATTGATTGCCGAGCGCATAGTTTTCTGTGATGGCAGCGTCATCACCAAACCGGGTGTACTTTTGAAAGATCATACCAAGATCATCACTATTGAGACCGCCTTGCCCGAGAAACACATTCGCATTATCGCTGAAGATATTCCTCTCCAGGTCATCTTTGAAGATGAATACATTATTGCTATTAACAAAAAACCAGGCATCGTAGTCCATCCTGGTGTAGGCCATACTGAATCAACCCTTGTACATGCTCTAGAAGCTTATCGAGAGAAAAACAAACTGCCCGCTATCCGTTTACTCCACCGTCTGGACAAGGATACCTCAGGAGTTTTATTAGTCAGTAAAGATGAGGAGACATTCGCTGTTTTTGCCAAAATGTTTGAAGAAAGAAAATTGGATAAAATTTACTTAGCCATCATTTGGGGCACCCCTAAATCTGATAAAGGCTATATCGATGCCCCTATTGCCCGTTCACCTAACGATAGGCAGAAATTTGCTGTGTCTGCCGACTATAAGTCCAGACGAGCACTCACAGCTTATAAAGTCATTGATTATTTTACTGAAGCTAGTTTATTGGCAGTAAAAATCCATACTGGCCGCACTCATCAAATTCGCGTTCATCTTTCCAGTATTCAGCATCCTGTTCTGGGAGATATGACGTATGGTGATGAGAAAAGTTTGCAAAAAAGTTCAGAACTTTCTATAAAAAGACAGATGCTCCATGCCTATACAGTGAGTTTCAATCATCCTATCACTAAACAGCTTTGCAAAATCACAGCGCCACTGCCGTATGACTTCAAAAAAGTATTATCACACATAACCAATAGCAAATACAAAATCCCCAATTTTACTTTCACTGAATATGATTATCACCATCAGTGGTGATGCCGGCACCGGAAAAACAACAATTGCCAAGCGCTTAAGCGAAGAGCTGCATATGCCTTATTTTTATGCGGGAGCTATTTTCCGCGATATTGCTAGAGAAAAAAAACTTTCTGTTACTGAACTTAGTCGAAGCGCCCACACCACACCCGACATTGATCGCTCCATTGATAATAAAATGATTGAGATATTACAAACAACCAAAGACGGTATTGTAGAAGGGCGCCTTAGCGGTTATCTGGCATGGAAATATAAAATTCCCAGTATACGCATTTTTCTCAAAGCTTCGCATCAGGTGCAAGCAGAAAGAATTTCCCATAGAGAAGGATATTCAATTGTTGAAGGACGCAAAGAGGCTGAGACCCGTGATCAGAAAGATTGGGAACGCTACAAAACACTTTATGATATCGAC
>CAZGLA010000002.1:0-2642 GCA_964526575.1 uncultured Candidatus Peribacteria bacterium
AAAACAGCCACCGGCAAGGTGCAGGAGCATAAAGTCGGTGAAAAGATAAATATTACCAAAAGGGAAGAAGTTATTGCAGCAGTTCTCAAGAAATATCCCTCCAGCGAGGAATGGATGGAATTATCTACGAAACCAGGAGGACAAATCATCCCTGGTATTGCCATTAACAAATTAGGTATTATCTTCAATATCGAGGTGCTTGCGAAAGGAAAGAAGAAACCATTTATTCACCTGGGATTAGCCATTTATGGTGAAGACGACACACTTTTGCAGACACAACTTCAGCACATTTTATACACAGAAAAGCTGGAGGCTCAGGATCAAAATGAAATCCAAAAACTGAAAGACCAGATTAAGGTCAAATATTCTACCAGTGCTGAGTGGCTTAGGCTTTTTGGGGAATTTGGAGAAATTGTTCCAGGATTTGCTGTACTTCGACTGGGAAGGATATTTGGAATAGCTGGACAATTACAGGTACAGAAAAAACCTTTTATTGAATTAGGATTAGCAATCTATGGCCAGGACGATGAATTACTCAAAAAAGAACTTGAAAAAATATTAAGAGAAAAGAAACTACTAGATAATGACCCATATGAATTACAAAAACTAAGACAAGAAGTGATAGGCACATATCCTACTAGTGTTGATTGGATGAAGCAGTGGAAAGTAAGAAAAGATATAGTTCCAGAATATGGCATTCAGCAATTAGGGTCCTTCTTTAAGGTCAACGGTAATTTCTTTAAGGCCCACGGTAAATTGCTATCACAGAAGAAACCATTTATTCAACTAGGATTAGCCATTTATGGTCACAATGATGAGTTACTCAATATTGAATTACAAAAACTCATCAGAATAGAAAAACTAGAAGAATATAATCCGGATGAATTGGGAAAACTTAAAGAAGAAGTAAGAGAAAAGTATCCTACAAGTATTATGTGGATGAATCTGCTTGAAAAAGGAGGGCATATTATTCCTGGTTTTGGTATTTATAGATTAAGTCTGTGTTTCAAAATAAAAGCAATGTCTAGTGGGAAAAGAAAACCATTTATTGAATTAGGTTTGGTCATTTATGGTCAGGATGACGAGTTTTTACAAAAGAAGCTGCAACAAATTCTGCGCCTAGAAAAACTGGAAACTCAAGATCCAGCTGAAATCCAAAAACTAAAAGATGAGATTAAACTCAATTACCCCACCAGTACTGATTGGTTAAACTCATTTACCGCACGAGGAGATATTGCTCCTGGCTTCGCAGCGACAATTTTAGGTAAACTTTTTAAAGTCTCTGGAAATCCATGTGTACAAAAAAAAGCATTTATACAGCTAGGGTTAGCTATCTATAACACTGATATGTTTCTACAAAAAGAATTGGAACATGTCCTCCATGAAGAACGCATAAAGGCAGGAGAAACTGCAGTGCTGCAACATTTAAAAGATACAATCATGCTCAGATATCCTACCAGTGCTGATTGGCTAAAAATATCACGCCTTAACAAGGATGTTATTCCCGGCTTTAGCTTGTTCCGCTTAGGAGGAATATTTAATATTCAGGGTAATACCCGGGGCCATAAAAAGGCTTTCCTACAACTCGGTATGGCTATATATGGGCAGAATGATCAGTTACTTTTGGATCAAATAGCTCGGTATAACTGAGATCGATTTTCTTAAGAAATGTTTTACGGTGAATGGGACAAGGACCATGTTCACGCAGCGCAGCCACATGACGCTCAGTAGCATAGCCTTTGTGAATCGCAAAACCATATTGGGGATATTTTTTATCTAAGTCTCTCATCAGTTGATCACGACTGACTTTGGCTAAGATCGATGCTGCAGCCACAGTTTGGCTGATAGCATCACCACCAATAATCGCTTTTTGCGGTGTTCCGGGGAAATTGATATTCATACCATCGATAATGATAAAGTCTGGGACAATAATTAATTGTTCGATTGCGTGAACCATCGCTAGCTTCACAGCATTGAGAATATTGATCTCTTCAATCGTATGTACTGATGTATGGATAATTTTATACGCTAGAGCTTTCTCACATATAAGCTCAAAACAATATTCGCGCTGTTTGGCTGTTAATTTCTTGGAATCATCAATCTTGGTCGAGCGAAAACCCTGCGGCATGATCACGGCAGCCACAGTCACAGGACCAGCTAGGGGGCCACGACCGGCTTCATCAATACCAGCGATATTGGTAAAGCCTTTTTCCCACAACAATTTTTCTTCCTTGAGATGAGCCATGATTGAAATTTAAAATTTAAAATTAAAATTCACGATTCACAATTCACGATTTATAATCGTTAGTTGTGGTACTTCTGTCCCTTGGCTATTTTTATACTCCGATATAACTGTTCTAGCAAAAGGATATAAGTCATTTCATGAGTAAACGTGAGCTTGGACAGGCTTAATTGCTTAAAATGCTTGGGAAAATCTCCTGACCAGCCGAAAGGCCCACCCAGGACGAAGTAAATATCACGGTCATTAGTCAAATAAGGAGAAATCAGTGCACTAAAGTCGGTAGAGTCATATTCCTTGCCCTTCTCAGAGAGGATAAACACATCCTTCTGATCAGCAAGCTTGTCGGCAATCATTGCTGTATCTTTCTTCGCATCATTATTGCCTTTGAGCGTGCGGATCT
>CAZGLA010000003.1:0-9904 GCA_964526575.1 uncultured Candidatus Peribacteria bacterium
TTTATTGAGGTCCTTATGCGTGTCATTGGCAGCATCGATTTTGTCGGCAATTCTGTGGGTTTGGCGGTTCACTATCTGAGTTCTGAGTGCGGTCATTGCTGATAAAGCATTGTACCAAGAAGCCACCACATCCCGAGAAAATCTACTAACAACCAAAGTACCGAGTCCCACCGGATCCGAAGTAGCATCCAGGGTCCCCTGTGGGAGACTGCCATTTCGAGAAATACTCGACTGCGCCTCATCACCAGAAGCAGAATTTCCTCCCAAAGGATCAGAGCGAGCCGTGGTCCCCTGTGATCCTGAGCCGCCAGAGGAACCTCCCTCTGTGTCGGTAGTAGTAACTCCAGACGGAGGAGAGAAACTGCCAAATGGAGAACTACTAGCACCGCCGGGATTGCTACTCTCAGCACTCATAGCGCCCATTTGACTTCGCACATTTTGACGATCGGAAGCCTCGTCCAAATCTACTGATTGAACCGTCTCAGATCCTTGTTGACGAGCCACCTCCGGATCAAGGCTGGGCAGGGAGGGAAGTGCTGGCATAGCAGTACTTAGCTGATCGCGGCCAGGAAGAGTGTTGCCATTATAAGCCTCAGTGAGACTCGGCGTGGCAGTAGCTGTTGGAGTCGTCAGTCCCTCCGGGAGGGCAGGAACCTCATCTGCAAAAGCAAACAATGAGCCTCCTACTACACCGACTAAAATAGTGAATAACAGTAATTTCTTGTTGTCTGTATTTGTCATTTCTTAAGCATTTAGACGTCCTATTATTATAACATAAAAAATCGTGAATCGTGAATCGAGAATCGTGAATTGTTTCCACTGTCATTCCGGAATTCTAAGTTTAGGGTTCAGAATTCAGAATAAGGAGAAAAGATTTACATGAAAAAGCGACTGAATGCAACCATTGTCATCCAAGTCTCGCTTCTGTGGGATCATCGGGTCATGCCGAAGTCACGCGGAGCGGGATCGCTTCGGGATGACTCAAAGATGCCCTCTCCTTAGAGTTAGGGTTCTTGAATTCATTGATAATTGATAATCGATAATTGTTAATTATTTTATTCTTCCTTCTTTCACGTGAAAAACCTGCGCGTGTTCAGGAAATGACATTGAATCTGCTACAGACAAAAATAGCTGATAATCCGAACTCCAGTTCAAAATGAGATTTTTCCTCGATTCATCAAACTCTGACAAAACATCATCCAATAAAACTAGCGGTTTTCTTTCGGTATGTTCAGTCACATAATCAAGTATTGTTGACTTGAGAGCCAGAATCAATGTTCTCATTTCTCCTCGAGAAGCAATCTCTGACCAAGATCTGCCCTCGCTGACAATATCAAAATCATCTCTGTGTTGCCCGGAAAGAGAAAATCCCCGTCTTTTTTCCATATCAATCAAACTCACAGGATCAAAAACTGATGGGATATACACAATCTCCAAAGCTGTTTCATGTCCGGAAAACTTCCTATAGAGTTCGCGAATTTGAGTTTGTAAAAAAGCTAATAACTGGTTTCTTTCCCTTTGAATGAAGTCGCTGTGTTCCTGATAAACTTTGTTCCAGAAGTTTAATTCTTGATCGCTACTTTTTCCTTGAGCAATTAATTTGAGTAAGCGATTCCTATTAATCAGAGCCTTCTTGGCTTCCAAAAAAGCTCTTTTGTAATGTACTGATGTTTGTAGCAAAACATTATCCAAGAAATCTCTACGCAATTCTTTATCTAAATAAAACAAATTCATGTCTTCCGGTCGGAAAGCAATTACCGGCTGACTACCCACATAGTCGCTGTAATTTGTAGGTACATCATCAAGCCAAAACCTGGCTTGCTTACGGTCACTCTTGGCAGGCTGAGCAATTACCACGCGGCGCTTTGGACCATCCGCAAGATTCAAAATCAACTCGGAAAAATGCTCAGCACCACTGTCAAATGGCAACCACAGGTCCTTTTTGTGAGTGCGAAATGATGAACCGCAGGCCGCTATAGCTAGAGCCTCCAAAATATTGGTTTTCCCTTGGGCATTATTACCTTGAAAAATCACCAATTTTGCGGAAATATCCAGCTTGGTATCTTGAAGATTACGAAACCCCCGAACATAAAAATCTTTGACCATAAGAGAGTACTAAGAACATTGAGAGAAACCCCTTAAATATGCTACAATTGAGAGAACCATTTTGATTCTTTCCTGCTCATGCAGGACCAACCCCATTATAGAGAAATTTACATGAAAAAGAAGCGCGCTCTTTCTGTCATTCTGCCCACAACAATACTCCTGGCTGTTTTTCTGCTTACAGGGACCGGTTTATATTCGGTTTCTTCACAAGTAAGCGAACCGGTAATACCGCATTTCTGGGTCATCGTAAGAGACGATATCAATAATGCCATCGCTCCTCTTATTGATCGTTATTTGGCAGATATTACCCCGGCCGCCCAAAGGAATTTCCCCGGTATTGTCATAGAAAAAAAGCTCATCACATTGAACACTACTGAACCGAGCAATCGCCAGGCATACGCTGCCAGCGCCACTCTTGAGCAGGGGTTTCGCAATAGTGGACTGATCGGCGCCTTCCTTATCGGCCTACCGATTCCCGAAGTAAAAAACAAAGGTAAAAACGAAACCAGTTTATTGCCTTATAGCGATTTTGATCAAAAGTATTTCAGCTTCAGCCAGGCTGATAATGTTTTTGTCAGCCAGGAAACAACGATAAATGATCAAATAAAATCAGAAATATTTGTTGGTTACTTACCAGACCTAGCTGGTGCATTCTCTACTTATTTTGACCGTAATCACGATTATTATACTGGTGCATCAGTCTATGCCCGCAGTATTTTTCTCAATGATCAAATTCATGATGATATTTTTTGGACTAATTTAAGCCGGGCAATATTACCGCCAACAGAAAGTGATCCGTTTAATACCCGCAGCTACGATGATGCCATTGTAGGCGGTGAAAGAAATTGGACAGAGACTTTAAAAACCACGAGACGATGGGATCAGGTTACCAGTCCCACCAGCACTTCTGTACGTGCTCGTTTCGACCAGTGGTATGATGAACCGGCTCTAGGAACTTTGAGCAATATTCTGCCGGTAGTGGCTGATTATTTCTTAGCACTTCCAGAAACAGAAAACCCTCCTGAACTCGCCGTTCAAGAAAACACTTTTGGTCAACTTTTAAATGACCTGGGTGTCTTTGCCGCACCCATTGCTATCAACCATCGCTTCTTTGTGAAAAAACCGGCGACGGAAACTAGTGACAGTATCTGTAGTGGCACAGGAGAAATTGCTGACAGCAGCACTTTCCCGGAAATCACTAGTATGAGAGATCAGTTCAATTCGATGCAAACCTGGATTGCCGGCATTCCCAGAGGATCTTTATTGGGACGCTCACCGGAACCCAATCAAATCTTGATTAACGGCATTCCGGTAGGACAAAATTTTGTTATCCGTGTAGGTGATTTGGTACGCACAGTCTCTGGTGAGCCGGTGACAATCAAAACCATTCTCTTTGATCCTTCTGCGATCCAAAAGGATTTGGAAATACCCGTGACTGGGTTCAATCATCCTGGTGTGAGCGGTGTTGTTGGTACAACTTGGGAAATTATCGAAATCACCGGTGCCCAAATAAATGAATTATTGGTCTGGCATTATTTCCTCAATATTAATGATTACTATACGTATTTCAGCAAGAATCGCTTACCACCACTCAATCAATTTGCGGCCTTTCCAGACACGTATGAAATCGCCTACAACAATCTGAACAATGCTATCTCTCAAAGATTAAACCGAGCCTGTTTCGTCAACCGTAGCCCCGAGACACGTAGTCTCGTAAGTATTTTTACCGGTCATGCCAGCTTTACATCATCACTTGTAGATTCAGCAATCTTGGAAGAAATCAGTTCAGGAAAAAGCTTGGCAGTACTGGCTCTCTCTTCTGATCAAGATAGCCAAGCGCCGAGTCTCGAGAACATGAAGAATGCTGACTATACCGGACTCAAAGATCCACCACTCTTTATCTCATTTGCCAGTGGACAGTTGCTCGGAAAATCAGTACAACCGGGACTGAATGAAGTGGTAAATCTCTTGGGCGATCCTTGTCTCTTTTTACGACTATAATATGTTCAGACACAAACACTTACAACATTTCAGCGCTGCCACTCTCATCGTTTTGGTTATAATTTTGTCTGTACAAACCAAGGCTATTACCGGTGGCCCCATCTTTCCCAGTGCTGTAAACTTCGATCCTAATGCTGGTATCCAAATCGCCAGCGATATTCGTGACATTGCCTTCTTGAATGTCCTCGATGCCAATGGCGATAACCAGTCTGATCTCTTTGTCAGTAGTAGCAGTGGTGAGGCTGGCATTGTAACCAAACCAGGAACCGACTTTAGAACATTCGCCGGCATTAAATTACCTGAAGCCCCTACAGCACAACTAGTTGCTGATGTCACAGGCGACGTCCAGGTGGATTTGGTTTCACTCATAGCACCGAAACTCATCGGCAGTAAAGATTGGCGCTATGCCAGAATTACTAATGTCACTGGTGGTGACTTTGTGACCGATGCCATATTGCGCAAAGATATCCTTACTCAAAGCACGATAATTGCCCCTGATGGTAAGCAATACCAGGTGAAAGAAAACCGAAGCCCGGATGACGGAGGTGCAATATTTCTTAGCAAACAACTCGTTCCTATGCCTGTACCTGAAGATGCTCCACTTCCTGACTTCAATACTTTCCTGAGAATCAATGAATACATTGCTTATCTGCTGCCGGCACAAAAAATCACTGATAATTATCAAGTAATTGTTCATACCAATAGTGGCGAAAATAATTTCGCAGCACCGAACTGTCCTGTATACATTCCCAGAAGTATCAACACCATTACCGCTATGAGCACTGGTGACATTAACGCAGATGGCAAAGCAGATCTCATTCTCACCACCCACAATAATGCAGAAATGAATATCACTAGCTTTGCTGCAGGCTCTCCAAGTTATGATGGGCTGACACATACCGCCACACTCACTATGAACATACCGGCTGCTCAGATAAATGGGCGTGATCTTCGCGGCAGTTACTTCAGTTTTGTCAGCGATCCCCAGACGCTTTTTCCTATTCGTGATGCTGGAGCTGATCAAATTACGGTTGATTTCGTATTACCGGACACCGGAGATGGTTTTGAAACGATCAAAACAGCTCTCGTTCCCGGAGAGAGAATCCATATCACTTTCAATGATGCCAGTAACAGAAAAGACCTGATCTATTTTGGTGACGGTAGTGGCTGTTTTACTTTGACCGACACTATCACTGGTACAATTTTTGAAAGTAGTTTTGGTCAGGTTGTTCTACCGGGAGCGACTGAGATTAGCACTGACTCTCGCAGTATTATCACCGACCCTAATAATAACTTCTTACCTGTCGACAGCTTGGCCGGTCGAAAATTACAAATTGGTAGCAGTGAATACACTATAGAACGAAGTGATCAGGGCCATCTTTTTATTCAACCGGCAGACGGTGACATTACCGACACAGTACCCGATATTCTTCGTGCTCGTATTTTCACCGCCTATGCCATTACCGCTCTCAGTCCCATACCGAGCATTGATCCATTAAGTATTACCAGTACTACTGCTATTGTTCCGGCAATTCCCAATGAAATCCAAGCGCTCACAGGCACATTCCGTTTAAGCGAAGGCAATCCTTGGTTAAGTCCACTAGACATTGATCAAGATACTGACCTGGACTTGGTTTATATTCATGACCAGGCAATTTTCCTTAAGACCAACAATGAAATCACTCCCTAAAATCACATTGCGGTGGATTGCTTTGATCTCCTTGGTGAGCATGAATGCTCATATGCTTTCACCTGCCTTAGTTTTTGCGCAGACGCCAACACTAGGCACCGTGGATATACTGAGTGTGGAACAAGATGGAAACAATGATGCCTTAGTAAGTTTTCAGCCGCTTCCAGAGGGCCTGACAATTACTGCGCGAGTTGATCCGGAAGGACATGGCGACTTCCTCACTCTACGCTCGGCTTTGGCACAAATAAAAAACGGTGTCATCGCTGTCAGTGAAGGACGACTAAGTGAGCATGATCTCGTCATTCCCGCAGGAGTCATAGTCCGTGGTGGCTATGATAATCGTACTTGGACAGCCCAGATTGGCCAGACTACAACAATTTTTGGTTTACCCGGCAAAACTTCCGTGGTACTTACCAATGGTAGCGGCTTACAAAATATTGTTTTGGAACAGGCAGACACTGCAGTGCGGATTGCCAGTGGCGCGGCGACACTGAGCCAAGTAGTGATTTTGCAAGCTAAGAAAGCAGTTGAACTCAGCCCTTTCGCAGTGCTCCGTATCGCTAATAGCGACTTTGTTCAGAATGAAAGAGTTATCCTGGGAGGTGGTACTACCAAGGTGTTTATTTTTCAAAGTATATTCCAAGACAATCCCACCTTGATTCCAGAAAGCTTGGACCCTGTTAGTTTCATTAAAGATAGCGTTTTCTTTCCTGATAAAAATTCTTTGGCTGGTATTCGCGATGAAAACAATCAGGTGCGTCCCAACAAGCCACTTCCTCAAGCTGGCTGGCAATTCCCTAGTGAAAATAACGCCATAGCTTTTGATCAATCCTTTACCCTGGCAGGAAAAAATGACAATAGTCCCCAAAGTCTACCAGGACCAAACATTAACAACTCTGCCGGTGTTAATGCTTTGCTTATTTATTATGACTTGCCGGTCGGTGACATACTAAAGATTGTAGATCGTAGCGATTTTTCCAATACTGTTTTCCAGACACCGGAAGAAGGAGGCAGTTTCCGTGGTTGGATACCGGTACCTCTCAGCAAAGAATTAACTATGTTATTGGTAACCAATGGCGATAGTACCCTGCCACTGCAAGTAGGAATAAGCCGTATAGCCAAAATTCCGGAATCAGGATATCAACCCACACCTGAAGGACTCACTCAGGGAATCTGGGGTACTTCTGCCGAAGCGGATATTTTTTACCGAGACCTGAGTAAAAACACCATCCAAAGATCGGCGCTCAACACAGATGAAAAAAACAAATTAAAAAACATAGATCGACCGGTAGTGGTAAGTGGCCAAGATTGGTCTATTCTTAGTCAAACTACCGTTGACACTCTCGAAGAAGCGAGCGAACTGAAAGGTTTCGTGAGCCGAATATTACTCACCGGAGACAGTCCCAGCTTAGCTCTCAAAAATCTCAAAGATCAGCCTCGACAAAGAAGTGATTCACGCTATATGGCACTCCTCAGTGATTATTTAGCTTTCGATCGGGTGTTTAGGATTGGTGACCGGGCTTGTGAAGAACTCACTACCTGTCCTTGGCCGGCCACCGGACTGCGCTCATTCTTGCCTCTGTTCAACTTCTCTCTTCGTGAAAGCACAGAGCTTACGACGAACCAAGAAGGAATATTTAACAGTGAAGGTTGGAATGCCCCTGTGGGAGTGGCTCCCAGTCTCATCATCGATACCGGACAGAATATTAATCAGGCTGACTTTATTTGGACAGAGCAACTACTCACAACAAACCCCACCACTACCTCTCATCTGATTACCTTCTCGGGTAATGATGCTTTTAATGAACAAAAAAATATTATTTCTCTGAGCATAAATCCTGATGGCAATATCAAAACCACTACTTGGGATAAAAATGGTATTCGAAAAATTAATGATTCAATCTCAGTAAATTGGGAAAGTGGTCGTAAATATAAGATGATCCTGAGTATCAATGGTGACATTGCCACGGTAACCAGAGATGGAGCACCGGTATGGTCCGATCGCTTACAATTAGACAATTTACAACTGCTACAGGCCGGGAAATCTCCTGTCCTAGTACATCAGAATCATGTCCCCCAGATCATGAGTGACTTAAGTGTCTGGCAGAAACAAGATAGTACTCGTGTATTTGCAGGAAGTGACGGCACGGCCCTACGTGCTACTTTGGATCCAAATGATATGAGCTTGTCAGGAACATTGATTTTCCAGAATGACAATTTCTGTAGCTCAAATAGCATGGTTCTTAAAAATGGCCCCACAGCCTTTGCTGCATTTTCTGGCATTCCCGAAGGAACACAGTGCCGACTAACTCTATCCAATCCGAATACCATTGATGCCATTGCCACCATAGAAACCACCCAACTGAGTAAACCTTTACAGATTATCTGGAATTTTAATCCCATTTCCGGCCTGGGCACAATTTCTTTATTAAGTGAAAAGAAACAACTTTTAAGCACGATTCAAAGCTTTGACAGCGAACCTTTTACTGTACCACTTATTGTCAGTGACCTTGGTGTTGAAAGCACTTCACCCTTGAGTGAGATGGAAGTCCATTATTTTCTTTTACCGCAAATAACATCGAGCAATCTCACCACATTATTGCCGGTTTCTCGCTATGAGCTGGTATATGATACCAATGAAGAAACTGTGAGAAACGGCCGTGGTAATGTTGCTGAAATAACAGTTGAGGATTTGCGAAAGATTCCCGTTCCCGAGAAAAAGCTCCTTGGACTCGAAACCAATAAGCGTTATTTCTTTGCTGTACGAGCTTTTCTGGAAGATGGTACGGCCTCTGAAACTACCAATATCCGTAATCTGCAAATGCAGGAGTCCGGCGAAGTGGGAAATCTTGAAGCGGGCAGTGTCGGTCGCAGTAGTGTCACGGCCACTTTGGCTTTGGGTAATGACTTAAACTTCGATCAAGTATATGCCCAGACGACCAGCACCGAAGGAAGTGTTTCTAGTTCGAGTGTGCTTCGTGGTCGCTTGGGAGATCCTCTCACTTTATCCAGCGCCAATAGTTCGGGAGCGGCCAGCTTTGTAGCCTGGTCATTGGGAAGAGATCTTCCTAGTAGTAGTAGTGATGCTCCTGAACATATTTATACAATTCCGGGAAATTATATCATTAGTGAGCTTCGAAAATTGCAGGATGGTACCATACTGAAACAATTCGGTTTGGTGGCAGTTGGTCCGCAATCATCCGACAGTCCCCGCATCAAAGCGGAAACCTGGACTGCAAATCCTACCACCCCCACTGAAGCCTGGACAAACAAGGCTGCCGGTAAAAATATTCCCGCCATCGTCGGCATCAATGAACAATTGTTCCTGTTAGGAAATGCTGTGGATATATCAGGTAATGCTGACAATGCTTATATCTGGAGCTATAAGGTAGATTGGGGAGATGGCACCAGCGACGACAGTGAAGCTGTAAAAAACGCTTTCAATAAAACTCGTTTGGTAGGTGTAGGCAAAGAAGAGAATCCTATCAGTCATCGTTATACCACTCCCGGTATGTATACTGTCGTGAGCCAAGTGACTGATGACCGAAACAATATCGGGGTTTTTGAAAATACGGTGATTGTCACTGCCCCGGAAGCTTATCCGCAAAGAATCGTGAGTCTCAGTGGCGTTGGTCGAATTGTAAGCTTGAGTGGAGGCACTCCACCCTATACTGTCACTTTACTTGATGGCACTGTACGAAACTTAACGAGAGATATTTCTTCCTTACCGGTCACAATCGATCGCTCCGGCACTATCACAGTTCGCGATAGCTTGGGTAACAGTACGACCGTGGCTGTAGAAATTACCGACAACCCGGCCTTCAATACCAAAGAAGTTTATTTGCCCACTGAAAGAACTTTATTAGTCACACCCAATAGTTTGAAAATCAAGGAGACCGTTCGTATTGATGCCAAAGGCGAAGAACACTTAATGCGTGATACCGAGAGCATAGCTTATCACTTTGGCGATGTATTACCGGGTTATTTAGTGGCACGATTACCGGCACTCAATAGTGTCTTAACATATTCCACCAGCACAGAAATCACCACTCAACCATTCTTAGCTATGGGTACATATCCGGCTATTCTTACAGCCGTCGAAGGATC
>CAZGLA010000004.1:0-3373 GCA_964526575.1 uncultured Candidatus Peribacteria bacterium
TGATGACAACAGAACATTAGCAACCAATATTAATCAACCAACTTTCTTTGGCCTAAACAAAGACAAAGACACCTCTCTACAAGTCACCGTTGCTTCAGATGATCCGGTATCTTATCCGGTGAGAGTTAATGAAACCGGTAGTTGGATTTTGGAAAGTAATACTCAATTGTCTGATGGAAAACATACCGTCACTGTCGCCAACAAAGACAATCAAACTTTGGCACAGCATGAATTTACTGTGGATACTCTTGCGCCCGGTTCTCCTACTATTACCAGTGCTTCTTGGACAAAGCTCCAGGGCAAAACCGAGCCCTACGGATATATCGGTATACAAGGAACCGGTAGAAACGTTAGCGAAAAATACATCCAAGCCGATGCCGCCGGAAACTTTGTGGTTACTTTCAATCAGTTTAATCGTGAATATTTTCTAGCCGCCGCTGACCAAGCCGGCAATGTCAGTCCGATCGTTCACATCTTAGAAAAAGACTGGCAGGAAAGAGAAGGAATATCTACCTGGCAAATGATTCGTCCGTACTTAACCTGGGCGCTGTTAATCGCGCTAGTAGCGTCGGGTATTACGTACGCCAGAAGGGTGAGAGTGTAGATTAAGTCATCCCGAAGCGGCGCAACGCGACGTTAGCCTGTCCCGAGTGCGTCGAGGGAAGGGATCTCGTGGTAGGGATGATCTTGTAGTAAAGAGACGACAAGGCGGAAGAATTCTCTTTGAGATGTCGCATTGACTACCGGACAAGGCTTACCGCGAGATGCCTCGAATCCCGCTTCGCGTGACTTCGGCATGACAAAACCTGTGCTATAGTATCAGCGCTGTTTTTCCCTATGAAAAAAATTGAATTACCTAAAGCTTACGAAGCGGGTCATTATGAAGATGCTCTCTATAAAAAGTGGGAAGAGTTGGGACTTTTTAAGCCGTGGAATGACTATAATGGTTTAAAGCCGTATCCCAAGAAAAAGCCTTTTGTGGTGATGATGCCTCCTCCTAATGCCACAGGAACTCTGCACATTGGTCATGCCATGTTTGTTACCCTGGAGGACATTATGGTGCGTTATCATCGCATGAAAGGGGACCCTACACTCTGGCTTCCTGGTACAGACCATGCCGCTGTCGCTACCCAAGCAAAAGTAGAAAAAATAATTCTCAAGGAAGAGGGAAAATCTCGTCATGATATTGGAAAGAAAGAACTTCTGAAACGAATTCATGCTTTTATCGCCGATTCTCAAGACACCATCCGCAATCAGATCCGCAAAATGGGCGCCAGCTGTGACTGGAGCAGAGAGCGCTATACACTTGAGCCTGATCTAAACCGTGCCGTTCGGAAAATGTTTGTCGATATGTACAATGACGGCCTTATTTACCGCGGCCAAAGAATGATCAACTGGGACCCGGTTTCAGAAACAACACTTTCCAATGAAGAAGTGATAACTAGGGAAATTAAGGGTCATTTATATCATTTTCGTTATCCGATTAAAGACAGCAAAGAACATATTACCGTGGCCACCACTCGACCAGAAACCATGCTCGGGGATACGGCAGTGGCGGTAAATCCCAAGGATAAACGTTATAAGAAACTCGTAGGTAAAATCGTTGTTCTTCCATTGATGAATCGCGAAATTCCTATTGTTGCTGATGACTATGTTGATCAAAAATTTGGCACCGGTGCGGTTAAAATTACTCCTGCACATGATCCTAATGACTTCGCAATTGGCCAAAGGCACAAACTCGAAACTATTACTATTTTAGACCCCAAAGGAAATATCAACGAAAACGGTGGCACATATAAAGGTTTGGATCGAAAAGTTGCCAGAAAAAAGATTGTTGAAGACATGAAAGCCTTGGGTTTATTAGAAAAAATTGAAGACCGTTTACAAAGCATTGGCTTTTCAGAAAGAAGTGATGCCATCATTGAACCAATGGTATCTCTACAATGGTTTGTGGCCACCACCAAACCCTTTCGCAAAGGTAAAAGCCTCCAAAAAATGTGCCAGGACGTGATTAGAAATGAAAAAGTTACTATTATTCCTAAGCGCTTTGAAAAACAATATTTCAATTGGGTAGATAATTTCCAAGACTGGTGCATCTCTCGTCAGATTTGGTTCGGTCATCAAATCCCGGTTTGGTATTGCCAGGACTGTCATGAAATTGTCGTTAGCGTCGACACGCCCAAAAGCTGTCCTAAAGGCCACACGAATCTCAAACAAGATGAGGACAATCTCGACACTTGGTTCTCTTCCGGTCTTTGGACTTTCTCAACGTTAGGCTGGCCCGATAAAACTAAAGACCTGGCATATTTTCATCCGACATCGGTATTAGAAACCGGCTATGATATTTTGCCATTCTGGGTAATTCGCATGATTCTCATGAGCCTCTATGCCCTTGATGAAATACCCTTTAGATATGTTTATCTTCATGGACTCGTTCGCGATGAGTTTGGTAATAAAATGTCCAAGTCTCTCGACAATATTATCGACCCCTTAGATATGATTCCCAAATATGGGACTGACGCTATAAGGCTTTCATTGTCATTAGGAACCACTCCCGGAAACGACACCCGTATGTCAGAGAGTAAGATCGCTAGTTTTCGCAATTTCGTAAATAAGATTTGGAATATTAGCCGTTACATCCTAGGGTCAATCGATTATGAGAAAGCCAAGAAACTGGAGCTTAAGAGCATTAGTGACCGTTACATTGTATCTGAATTGCAAAGAGTGATTACTGAGGTAACCAAACACTTGGACCAATTTCAATTCAGCGAAGCGGGGACTATGCTGTATGATTTTATGTGGCACGATTTCGCCGACTGGTACATTGAAATATCGAAAGTGGAGGACAGGAAAAATCACTCCGTATTATTGTACGTTCTCACAACCCTATTAAAGCTCCTTCATCCCTTTACTCCTTTCGTTACCGAACAAATCTGGTCATATATCTATCCTGACAAACATTTAATTATAGAGCCGTGGCCAGGGGTAAATAAAAAACTTATTGATCCGGAGGCAGAGAAGAAATTCGGCTTTGTTAAGGAACTGATTACGAAGATTCGAACCAAGCGAGCCGAACTTAAGATCGACCCGGTACGAAGGATAGCGGCAACGATAAGCAGCAAAAAACATTACAACCTTTTGGAACTCAAAACCAGCATCATTGGCTTCCTGGCCCGACTGACACCAGTCACTATTAGCAAAGAGAAAAAGTCTATTTCCGGTCCCCATGTTTCGCTAATTCATGAAGATGCAGAAGTCGTTCTCAACTTGGAGGGTGTTATCAATGTAGAAGAAGAGAAGGCTAAGACGATGTTAACCATTGGTAATATAGAAAAACAGTTAATGAGTCTTGAAAGTAAATTAAGCAATAAAA
>CAZGLA010000005.1:0-3555 GCA_964526575.1 uncultured Candidatus Peribacteria bacterium
AAACACAGAAGAACTACAATAAGACCAATTTTTTTGCCAACATTCTTCAATTGAATCTGCAGGGGTGTTGGTGGTGATTTGAGTGTCATTACCATTGCTGAAATCTCGCCGAGCTGGGTTTGCATACCAGTCGTAACCACCACAGCCTCTCCCGAGCCACGAGTGACGAGAGTCCCACAATAAACCATGCCTTTTGCTACATCCCCAGCAAAAACAGATTGCTTCATCACCGGAACAGACTCTCCTGTCAGGGTAGACTCATCGATCTCCAAGGAAGCACTTTCTATTAAGCGTGCATCAGCATTGATACGATCTCCAGTCTCGATAAGAATCACATCGTCTGGTACCAGTTCCCGAGAAGGGATAATTACTACCACCCCATCACGCTTCACTTTCACTTGAGGTGCACTCAATTTCTTGAGCATAGCAATAGCATTTTCCGCACGCCATTCCTGCGCAAAACCAAAAACGGCATTGAGGATGATAATGGCCAAGATCACGCTTGCATCAATCACATTGTCTTCATGCAAACCACCATTCTGAATAAAAGGCACTGTCAGAGATATGAGCATCGCCCCCAACAATATGTAGACCATCACATCCTGAAACTGGGCAAGAAATAATTTCCACCACGGTTCACGGCGTTCCTCAATCTCGTTGAATCCATAACGTTCTCTACGGATCTGAACATCTTTGTAATTCAAGCCATCTTTCTGCACATGCAAATCTGCAAGAATGTTTTCTTTAATATGTGTATCTATCATGATTGAACAAGAAGAATATTTTGCTTTTTGACCTTCTTCAGTATAGTAAGATCGTAATTCTAAGCAAATACTATGTTTCTTTCCCATCAAAATATCGAAAAATACATCGATGAAGGCCAAATCATCATCAAACCTGAGTTCAATACAAAAAACATCAGGCCAGTAGGCATTCGTATTCACTTAGCCAAACATATTCTGATACCTGAACCAGGACAGACTGTAGAACTCACAGGCAGTAACCAAGAATTGAAATATAAAGAAATCGATCTCAGTAAAGAAGAATTTTACTTAGAACCGGATCAATTCGTCCTAGGCGCAACCTATGAGGCTATACAAACGCCACCAAATATCTTAGCAATTCTCGATGGTAGAACCACTGTCGCTCGTTTAGGCCTTACTACTCACGTTACTGCATCCATAGCCGATGGTACTTGGGAAGTGCCTCATGTGGTGGTTTTGGAAATAAAAAATGTGGGAAATTTTAGAGTTAGACTGAAGTTTAAAGATCCGATAGCCATGATGGTCTTCGCCGAATTAAAAGATCCCGTAACCCAGAAAATTCAGAGCCAATATGGCGGCGGCCAAAGCAAAGTCACTCCACCAAATTTAAAGTTTAAGACTGGTAAGGATAAATAAATATGAGTTATTTCATTATCATTCGCGGTCCTTTGGGATGCGGGAAATCAACAATCGCGCAAAAGCTGGCTGATACTCTGCATGCTGAGCACATTAATATGGATGATATTTTAGCGAAAAATGGATTAGATAAAGCTGATCCTGAAGCAGGATGCATTCCTGCCACAAACTTCATCAAGGCCAACGAAATCATTTTGCCGGAAGTAAAAGAAAAACTTCAGACTCCTCATTGATGTTCATAGAAAACAGTATGACAAAAAAGATTGGCTATATTTACGTTTTGCTCTCTGCTCTTCTGTGGGGTTCTACAGCAGCAGTAGTAAAATTACTGCTTACAAATCTTAATTATCTGCAGGTAGTATTTTTTGTTAACCTGTTTGCATTTCTCGGCTTATTTTTCATTGTCTTATTTCAAAAGAAAAAAGCCATTATTCGAACCTACACGAAACAAGATTATTTTACTTTCGCATGGATGGGATTTCTGGGAGTCTTTCTTAATACTCTTTTCCTTTACGGAGCCTTACAACTGCTTCCTGCACAAGAAACTTTTACAATAAATTATCTCTGGCCCATAATGGTTGTGATCTTTGCCATATTAATTCTCAAGGAACAAATCACCTATCAGAAAGTATTAGGAATAATCCTTTCTTTTCTTGGTGTAATAATTGTTATTACAAAAGGAGATCTTTCGACTTTACAATTCAGCAACTTGCTGGGAATCTTATTGGCTATTGCTGCGGCAGTCGTATATGCACTTTTTTCAGTGCTGGGGAAAAAACAAAACTATGAGAAATTTACCAGCATGATGTTTTATTGCTTTTTCTCGCTTTTATATGCGTTAATTGCCGTTTTATTATTTTCAGAAATTCCTCAGATTTCCACATATCAACTAACGGGATTGCTATGGTTGGGTATTTTCCCCAGGGGGCTGGCATTTTTATTTTGGTTTCTCGCCCTTGAATTTGGTGATACAGCAAAAATGTCTAATATAATTTTCCTTACACCATTTATTTCCCTGATTTACATCTATTTTTTGCTTGAGGAGAGAATTCTTGTTTCTTCGATAATTGGACTCATAGTTATAGTTCTCGGCATCATGATACAATCAACCGGAAAGAAATTGCCACAAAGCAAGGCTTTACTAAATAATCTGCCTCCAGCTTAGTAAGAACCAAAAACAATTCTAATTTATAATTTTAAACTTTAAACTTCTATGGATGATCCACAAAAAATGGGTGAGGAGGACTTGAAAAAGAAATTAAGCCCTGAAGCGTACGCTGTATGTCGTCTGGGTGAAACTGAAAGCCCTTTTTCCGGCAAGTATTATCATAATAAAGAAACGGGCATGTACCAGTGCATAGTTTGTGGTCATGATCTTTTTTCATCAGACACCAAGTTTGAATCCGGCTCTGGCTGGCCATCCTTCTGGGATCCGGCAAATAAGGCCAATGTGGAATTAATATCAGACGATAGTGCGGGAATGCATAGAACCGAGGTACGTTGTAAAAACTGCGGCTCACACTTGGGCCATGTGTTCGATGATGGACCAAATCCCACTGGAAAAAGGTACTGCATCAATTCGGTAGCTCTGAATTTTAAGCCAAAGAAATAAATTCAGAATTCAGCCCCAAAGGGGCCCCTTCGGGGGATTCAGAAATCAGAATTAAATTTATGAATTATCAAGGCATTATTATTGAGGAGAGCTTAGAAGATACTGCAATATTAAAAATGTTAAATATTGTTAAAACCGAGATTGAACCGGTGACGGAAGGACATAAGACTCCCTGGATCAAACAGTGGACAATGCACACGGTGGAAATTCCAGAAGGCAGTGCTAATGAGATTGCTCAGCAATTAAGCCAAGCATTGGACTCAGAACATTCCTGGTATGCAGATTTTAAAAATGGCACCACTCATTTTATTATTTTCCGGAATAAAGTGTTTAAGGTCGATCGAAGCAAGCCTGAACAGTATGAAGAAGTGAAGAAATACGGTGTCAGTCTTGGTATTCCTGAATATCAATTGGATTTTTCACCGGACATCAAAGAGTGAGAAAGAGCTTAAGTTTCTATGCCAAACTCACTTTAGCAACCTTGGCAAATACACGATTGGCTTCATCCCAGTTCAGATCTTTCATGAAAGTCTCGATATAAGC
>CAZGLA010000006.1:0-2025 GCA_964526575.1 uncultured Candidatus Peribacteria bacterium
CAAAGAAGCCAAGAAATTCTGGCCCAAATATGCTTTTGAACAGGCAGACATGAGCACATATCATTATGGTCGTGAACGCTTTCATGATGCTTTTCTTATCGCTAGCTTTCATCATCTCGGTAGTCATGAAGAACAATTGAAGGTTTTAAAAAGAATTTACACCTCTCTAAAACCTGACGGTCATATATTTATTACCGTTTGGAATTTATGGCAAAAGAAGTATCACAAGTACATTCAGAAGAAACCGTATCATCATAGTTATATCCCTTGGCAAAAAGGCACTGAAATCTACCAACGTTTTTATTATGCTTTCACAAAAAAAGAACTTGTTGATCTATGCAAAGAAGCTGGGTTTAAAGTAGTTGAGAGTTGGTATAGTAATGAGATCAAAAAAGCGACCGCCAAGAGCGGGAGAAATATTTGCCTTGTAGGCAAGAAATTATCAATTATCAATTGAAAATTATCAATGAACTCAACTTCACTTAATTGAGCCTGAGTTTCATTGTTAATTGATAATCGTTAATTGATAATTATTTTTGTTTCACTTGATATGCTCGTATCACTCCCGGCACCATGTGCAGACTATCGAGCAACGACGTCATTTGATCTATGCTGCTTACTTCCAGAAGCAGATCATCCTTCACTCTACCCTTAGCATCTTTGGGGTGTACCGTCACTGACAAAAGATTGATATTGAACTTGACCAATTCGATCGTAATGTCACGGAGAAATCCAATGCGATCATCAAATTCCACTACCATCTTCACCTTATATCTGGACAATAAGCTCGGATGCAACCAGCTAGCATGGACAATACGATCAGGAGCTAGGTTTTTGAGAGAGCTACAGTCTTGTTTATGAATGGTCACTCCCCTGCCGCGTGTGATATACGCCACAACCGGATCAGGCAAAACCGGATTACAGCATTTGGCAAAAAGAGAGAGCACATCTTTCTCTCCTTGCACATAAATCGTTCTTTTAGCTACGCCTGCGGGCAATTTGCTGATAATAACCTGACCCTGCAACAATTCCCGATCGGAAAATATCTTTTTCAGTACTACTCGCTGTGACAGTTCTCCTTCACCAATAGCCACCATAATATCAGCGACAGTTTTGAACGAAGGATAAGCATGCAACAACTTCTTTTTATATGCTTCAGAAAAGTCAGCAACGGTCCCTTTGCCAAAGAAAGCCAATTCACGATTGAGAAGTTCTGCACCGGAACTGAGATTGGCATCACGATCCTGTCTACGAAACCAAGCTTTGATACGACTTTTGGCTCGCATCGTCATTGCCAAACGTAACCAGTCTCTTTTGGGCCCAGTGATATTTTTACTGGTAATAATTTCTACTACATCACCGGTTTTGAGGGGTTCATCTAAACGAACAATTTTACCACTCACTTTGGCTCCCTGACAGCGATAACCGACACTCGTATGCACAGCAAAGGCAAAATCAATAGCATTGGCACCTTCTGGCAGTTCTTTCACATCACCCTCTGGTGTAAATACAAATATGCCTTTTTCAAAAATATCAACTTTCACCCCCTCTACAAATTCCTTACTATCTTTAATGTTTTCTTGCAAATCTCGAAGACGCTTTAACCAAGTCAGATTTTCCCCATCTACAACTTTGCCTTTACCCCTCGAGGTAGCGCCTTTATTTTTATAAATCCAATGAGCAGCAATACCATGCTCAGCTTGCTCGTGCATTTCTCTGGTACGAATTTGAAACTCCACCAAAGTACCACCAAAGCAAAATACGGTGGTATGCAAACTGCGATAACCATTGGATTTAGTGGCGGCAATATAATCCTTGAATCGATCATCCTTAGGTTTCCACAATTCATGGATCACCCCCAAAACTGCATAACAATCGCTGATTTTATCTACTACCACCCTGATAGCAAAAAGGTCATAAACCTCATCGAGAGTTTTATGCTTCTGCTCCATTTTACGAAATATAGAATATAAATGTTTTGCTCGACCGGAAATCTCCACATCTTTTATTTTCAATTCTTCTTTA
>CAZGLA010000007.1:0-2178 GCA_964526575.1 uncultured Candidatus Peribacteria bacterium
TTCGACGGATTCGGCAGGCTCACCGCAGGCAAGCTCAGGACAAGTTTACGATTCACGATTAATTTTATGCTATATTGTCGCCGCGTTTAATTTTCAACTTTAAACTTTAAATTTTAAACTTAATTTATGGGTTTAGCCATCGGTATAGTCGGCCTTCCTAATGTCGGTAAATCAACATTGTTCAATACATTAACAAAAACTATGGCAGCGCAGGCGGCCAATTATCCTTTTTGTACGATTGATCCCAATGTTGGCGTGGTTGAAGTGCCTGATCCTCGAATTGATAAACTAGCTGAGATCGTCAAAACGCCCAAAAAGATTCCTGCTGTCGTAGAATTCATCGATATCGCTGGACTAGTAAAAGGAGCTGCCACTGGCGAAGGTTTAGGTAATAAATTTTTGGCTAATATTCGCGAAACTGATGCTTACATTCATATTTTTCGCGTTTTTGAAGATCCCAATGTGACCCATGTCCATTCCAGTATTGATCCCAAAAATGACATTGATATTATTAACACTGAGCTCATTCTTGCTGACGTTGATAGTCTTGCGAAACAATTGGATAATTTACGAAAGAAAGCCAAGGGCCAAGATAAAACTGCTTTAGCCCAGGTCGTCCTTGGAGAGAAATTATTAAAAGTTATGGAGTCCGGACAACTCGCTAATACGGTAACTTTGACTGAAGAAGAAAAACCCTTAAGTAAATTATTTCAACTCATAACAATTAAACCGGTACTTTTTGTCGCTAATATTTCTGAAACGCAAATCAAAACGATTGATGAAAAGAAATTAGCAGCGGATATCGGTATCCCTTCCGTCATAGCAGTGTGTGCCAAAGTGGAAGCTGAATTGGCGCAATTGTCAGAGGAAGATGGCAAGATTTTCATGGAAGAATATAATCTCAAAGAAAGTGGTCTGCACCGCATTAGTCGCGCTGGTTATGACTTGCTCGGATTACAAACCTATTTCACTGCCGGGGAAATCGAAGCTCGAGCTTGGACTGTACCCAAAGGAGCGACGGCACCCCAAGCAGCCGGTGTCATTCATACTGATTTTGAAAAAGGCTTTATCAAAGCTGAAGTAGCCAATTACGATGATTTCGTAGCCTGTGGCGGCTGGGCCGGTGTACGTGAAAAAGGCAAATTACGCCTCGAAGGCAAAGAGTACATTGTCCAAGACGGCGACGTGATGTTTTTTAAGTTCAACACGTAGAATTAGTCGACTCAATCGCCCTTCTTACCTTCTGGATGAGTTCCACTCCATTCAGAGCAAAGATAAAGAGTTCATCGGGAGACACCTTTGTTGCTATACGAATATCTTCTCGCATGCTTTTTTCTGACATGGCACCAATGAAAGGATCGCCTCTTCCTGGTTGGATACGTTCATCAGCACTCATCACTCCTAGTGCGGGCACGCGTTTCTTGCCCACAGAGTAATTCTTAATAAAAAACTTCTTGGTCAGCACCGGTGGTTTGAGACTCGTGTATACCATGCCGACTCTTTTTACTTCTGAATGGTTCGGAAGCATAATCCTTGGTATACCCATCAGTCTTCGCGTAAGTGCATAATCACTGAGAATGGGAATCTCATAGGTATGTACTTTGTGCTTGCGGGTTTGCAGCACCTCTTCAATGAGAGTTTGCATATCAGCGGTGGCTTTGTTTTGGTCAAATCTCCAAGGCTTGATGGCCCACCAACGTCTGAGACTTGGTTTCGGCACGAAGATATCAGCCGGAAATTCCAGATCCAGACCAATATTTTGGAAAGGAATATTTTTTTGGTCAAGAACATTCATCATGGCAAAAACATTCTTATGAGCATCACCGACATTGCCGGCATGGAGCCAATACCCATCTTTGTCAGTCATATTGACCCAGATATCAGCTTCGATTTTATGAACAGCATATTCTTGCAATAATTCCTGTAGTGCTTGATCTTCCTCCAATTCATCCACGCGCAGAGCGAGAGCAATTCTGCTACGAGTCTTTGTGAGCTCATCCAAACATTCTGGAGAAGCTATCTTTTGTAAAAGATATTCTCCGCGAGAAGCCACTTTCCCTGCTTTTACGTCGATTTGTGACTCTTCTCTACTTTCAACAAAATACGTGACTTGAGGCATGTGTATCTCTTTAATTAAGATGGTATTCTACGTAAGAATGCCGTAATTGTCAACTTGGC
>CAZGLA010000008.1:0-2754 GCA_964526575.1 uncultured Candidatus Peribacteria bacterium
TGTTTTGACTCAAGAGCATGCTAGCAAAGAAGTCTTAGAAAGTACCAGGACAAAAGTGGATGATTTGATTACCTATTTTGATGGAAAGGCGAAGGTATTGTTGCCGGAATTGAGTAACTTGGCCGTGGCTAAGGATGAATATGATGAAATGGTGCTTGATGCTGATGGTAAATCAAAAGAAGCTTGTGTTGTTGGAATGATTTACCATTTTGAAAGTTATATATATTGTTTTGATAACGACAGTCAATTGAAGTCTTTCATCAATTACCTCAATGCTTATGGGGCGAAAAAACCAACTACCCCAGTTACCAAAGACTTTCTATCTATCTTAAATTTACTGACAGATTTATCCAAGACATGGAGTTTGTTAGGAACTCAAATTAAGGAATTAGGGACATCGACAACTACTCCCACTATTCCTCCAGCCATTACATCTGTTCCGACTGTGAGCGCTTCAGAAACTGGTATGCCCTTTACTGATGTTTCTCATGACTATTGGGCAAAAACATATATCGAGACTTTATGGCGAGAGAATATTGTGAAGGGGAGAACAGCAACAACTTTTGCTCCTGATGCCACAGTTACTCGTGCAGAACTTTTAAAAATGGTCATTCTTGCCAATCATACCGATGTTACAGAATTACAGGGCGATGACACTGGTTTTGCTGATGTTCCTGCTTCACATGGATTAGCTGCATACATTACCTATGCATCTCAACATGACTGGGTCAAAGGCAATGATGGCAACTTTTCCCCTGATCGACCGGTTACTCGTTTTGAAGCAGTAAAGATTATCTTAAACGCTTTTGCTATCGCATTGATATCTATAGAGGACACGACTTTCTCTGATGTGGCTGATGGTGAACAAGCACAATATGTAGAAACAGCTCGTACCAAAAACATAGTGAGGGGCTATAGTGAAACTACCTTTGGTCCCGATCGTTTAGTCACCCGAGCGGAAGTTTCTAAAATAATCGCTTTACTCCTGGTTCCTGCTATATAGATAACTAGTTTTACAGAGAAACCACTTTTGCACTAGATCTTCTCATAACTCGTGCGGAATAGGCCAAGGCCATTGATTCCTCATTATAGTCTTGGAGATAACGATGGAGATCGAGATTGCAAAAACTGTAACTGCGTATTTTCAACACAGCTTGTTTATAACCTATGTACGTCCAGTCGGTGCTTTTTAGTATGATACAAGCTCCTTCATGCTTCTGAAGCAGTTCAAAAGCCAATAAATCGCCAATTTCGTGAACACACTCGAAGTCTCCATAGATGGTGAGTGCACTTTGGGTATATTTCTCAATCAAGCGCAATTGTGACTTAATACGATAGTATTCAATATGGATTTGTCGTGCATAAGATTTCACCTCTCTTGAATAAGTACTCACCGGATTTTTAAGTATTTGCGGACCGTAATACCACAGCTCTTTCATGGTAGTTAAAAGTGCATGAGGATTTTTCTCGCCATGATAACGGAAAATGAACTGTAAATCTTCTTGCCAAGGTTGCTCTGCATCCATACTTAACCAAGCTCTCGTACCAAAGGTTTGCTGATAGATTTTGAATAAGGATTTTACATTGTAAGTATCAGCACTGATATTTTCCCCCTGAAGATTCATCAAAATACCACGCTCTTTCTGTATGCATTCTGCATGGGCACGAAGTGCTTGTAACAAGCTGGCTTTGATATAACTCTGCAGCTCATCTCGATAATAAATAATCATATGGTAAGTATTTACTCACCATCACAATATACCATCTGCAAAACTTGAGCAAGTCCTAAGTGACGATCTTTTGATAACACTGTTCACAGAACACTTTTTCCGAGCGCTCAGGACTATAAGGAGTTTCAAAATGACGAGAACATCGCCCCTGATGATCATGATCTTTCTCTTGGCAGTCACATTGTCTGGACCAGAGTTTTCGTGGTAAACGTAATTTCAATCTTTCATGATAACGCACATCTGGATGAGTGCGGGGCAAAGGAATATTGTGCTCCTGATAAAATTGTAACTCTTGTTTGGTAAGTCTAAATAATTTTCCAGAAACAGCACAGGTAATTGCACCGTTGCTGGAGTTTGATTCAGGTGGTTCATATTCATTCCAATTGGCTCCCATTGCTACAGCATCACTTTTGCTCAAGGGAAAATAATCTGCAGCCAAAGTTTCATTGTAACCATGCAGAGAAACTGACATGGGGAAAAATTCGCCCCATTCACCGTTAGGCCCTGAGCTTGTCGAACGGGCAGCTTTCATATACTCAATGATCTTCGGTACCAAACTTTCATATTCTTCTTTGGAATACTTTTTATTAAGTATGCAATATTCTTGATTCTTTACTCCCACACAACCAAAACAGTTCTTGGAGCTGACTGCTAAGTATGAATAAAAAATATCTTGGCTACTGAGTGTATAAATTGAAAAGAAATTTCTATAAATATTTGTAGCTGCCATTATTTCTAAGCAAAGCTCAGCATTGTATGTATGCTGAATATCGAGTGAATCACGAATTTTATTAGTGGAGACGGTATATTTACTATCTTGATTTTCATTGGAATCGAAAGAAGCTTGGGTGTCCTTTGAATGAGCCAGAACATTACCGGTACAATTTTCGCAGTGAGTCAGATAAGCATATTCGCGAGGAGCGGTTTTGATGAATTCTAAGAATTCCGCTCTGGTTTTTTGATACGTATCGTAATTACTTAGGTCTAAAACTGCCTTACGTTTTTCAAATTCCTCTTTGGTTAT
>CAZGLA010000009.1:0-3498 GCA_964526575.1 uncultured Candidatus Peribacteria bacterium
TGGTTAATTGTTCATTATTCCAACAATATCGTTTATGTCTGAGATTATAACAGCCGAAACAATCGCTGCATGATTTGCAGGCATATAAGAAGTCACTATCGCGGCAATTTTCAGAGTCGATTAAAAATGTACTGTTATAACATTTGGTACATCCAACTAAATCATAACCAAGTTCACATTCAAAAATTGCGGTGCAATCAATACAATTTTTGCAGTTGATAACTATATTACTGTAATAACAGTCTTCAGAGTGTCCAGCATCGAAAATCATATAACAATCTTTGAGTGAGATTGTGCAATTTACATAATCACTATTTGTATTACTGGGAGCATCATTCAGGAGACAGGGAAGAGGTACGGTACGAAGCAGAGCAGAGAATTGGTCAAAAAAGCTTTTGGAGAAATCAAAATCCCGGCCATATTCCGTCCCATCCCAGCTCTTATCCCACCATTCATTTTGATCATAAACAGTGATGGGGAGTGTTGGTGGAAACATGGAAATTACCGCTTTGCCAGTTTTAGCAGAGTGATGGTTATACAGAGCCCGTTCATTACGAAAAGTCCATCGCCTTCTTAATCTCTCATCAGGAGAAAGAGTAGGTGGAGGAATAGGGTATTTGATACCATTAAAAACCGGACTGACTTTATCGTAAAAGGCTAAGTCTTCCTCAGTTATCTCAAAAACTTTCTTGCTTATCCGACACTCTTGCATCATAAAAACCAGGTTTCTTTTGCTCAGAGTATAGCAAAACGTATCTTTTTAACGAGTGTACTTTTTGCCAATAAGTTTTAAGTACTGAAGTGCCGCCAAGGGATATTTACCTATGGTGGTTTCATCAGAAAGCATTAGTCCTGTTGCCCCTTGTTTCACAGCGAGAGCAATATCATTGATCTCTGCTCGTGATGGCATGGGATTGTTAATCATAGAATAGAGCAGTTGGGTAGCCACAATCACTGGCTTGTTGTTTTCCTTGGATATTTCAATAATTTTTTCTTGATTCTCCGGTAATTCCACTAATTCAGCCTCTAGGGCCAGATCACCACGGGCTACCATCACCATATCACTAGCTTGAACGATTATGTCGAGATTAGTCATTGCCGCTGCAGTTTCGATTTTGCTCATGATCTGCCACTCTTTGCCTTTGCCATTGAGAAAATCCTTCACACTACGAATAGGCTTTTCATCCTGAATAAATGATAAAGCTAAGATATCTATCGGTTTATCAAGCAGATAATGTACATCCGCCCAGTCTTTTTCGGTTAAAGCTGGAAGTTTAAGATGTACCTTGGTATGCATGTGCATTTTGTCAGTTACGGTGAAATCTTCATGACTCTTGAGTACCAGTGTTTCTTTGTTTTCCATAACTTCCATCGTGCCATTCCCTTCACCAAAAGTAATCATTGTCCCTACAGGTAATTGTGGTATTGCTTTCGGTAAGGTAACGGGAAAATTAACTGTTTCATCTTTTTTAACAGCAATGTCTTTATGTTCAGGTGTCAGAATACGCAGAGATGGTCCAGAAATATCAGCGAGTATTTTTAATTGAGGATGCAGTTTCTTTACTTCTTTCAGGTCATCAAAAAGATTATCGTACCAAGTATAATCATTATGTGAAAAATTAAGTCGAAAAACAGTCGCGCCCTGCTCAGCCAATGCTTGCATCATTGGTAGCCCTTTTGTTGCCGGTCCAATAGTCACAATAAAATCTAACATGAAAAATGGTTATCATTACATGATAACACATTTCGATTCAGAATTCAGGATTCAGAATTCTGAATTAATTTAGAACTTAGAACTTCTCCATCATTACTACATTCTCAATATGGTACGTATGCGGAAACATATCGACAGGCTGAATCATCTTGATAACATAGCCATATTTAGCTAATTCTTTGAGGTCACGCGCCTGTGTGGTGGGATTACATGATACATACACTAATCGCTCCAAAGATAATTTACCTATAAGCTCGACTGCTTGTGGCATGAGTCCGGCTCGTGGGGGATCCACTAAAGCAATATCTGCTTGTATGTTTAATTCTTTCAATTTCTCTGCGGCATCGCCGACAAAAAATCCGGCATTATCAATCTGATTGTCTTGTGCATTAGCCTCCGCACTTTTAATAGCATCGGGAACATTATCGATACCGATGACTTTCTTGGCTTTGCGACTGGCAAATAGCCCCAGGGTTCCTGTGCCACAGTAAAGATCAAGAACAGTATCTTTTGCAGAAATATTTGCTGCTTCTAGCGCTAATGTGTAAAGGATTTGTGCTTGAACCGGATTAGGTTGAAAAAAGGCATCAGGGTAGATTTTAAAACTCAGTTTTCCCCAAGGCTCTGGGAGATTTAACGTTTCCTGTAAATACCCTTCTCCCCATAATTTCCCTGTAACTCGTGTAGTAGGTTTTCCAGTCATAGCATTCACTTGGGTGTGAAAAGCACCGATGATATTGAAATCTTTGAGTGCCTCCTTTAGCTCACTGATATTTGGTAATGAACCTTTCCTAGTAATGATGTTGATCAAATGATCCCCAGCTTGGTTGTGACGGACTACCAGATTCGTTAGCAATCCTTGTTCAGTTTTCGACTCGTAAACGGAGACTTTATTCTCTCTTGCCCAATTTCTTACTGTACTAACAATTTGCGCGTATACAGGCGAGGGGAGATGGCATTCAGTCAGTTCAAATACATCATAATGATAGCCTTTGGGATGTAGTCCGAGTGAAACTTCTTTTTGTTCATTATATGCAAAACTAAACTCCATCTTGTTACGATAGTTCCAAGGATTGGCACAACCGATGATTTTGTTGACGCTGATTTCTTTGAAGCCACCAAGATGTTCTAGGCTTTCTTTGACGATTTGTTCTTTATAAAACAATTGCTCTTCATAGGAAAGAAATTGCCAAGTACAACCACCACAGACACCGAAATGTTTGCACTTTGCTTGAATGCGTTTGGCTGACGGTTTGAGCAGTTCAACAATCCGACCCTCAGCATAATTTTTCTTTTTCTTATTGATTCTAATCTTTACTTCATCGCCAGGAACAGTTCCAGCAACAAAAACTTTCAATCCTTCATATGTGGCAACACCCAAGCCACCGAAGGCTAACTTTTCCACCTTACAAACAATTTCTTCGTTCTTTTTGATCATATTAGAAATTTTCACTGGCAAACGTGCCAGTTGCTACAGGGAAAATCAAACAAAAATGACGTCGTTGTAATTATCGCTCTAAATTGTGGTGGATGAGTGTGCCGATACCACAGGCGATTGAGACCAACAGTAATGAACTGGCATCACTGAAGAGGTGAGCTTGAGAAAAACCTAACACTGAGCCAGTATCACCGGCGACCCAGGCACCGACCAAAGCTAATGAGCCTAAAACTGCCGCTAACGCTGCAAGAAAATGAAGGAATATTGACCATTTCATGAAAAATAGGAGTTAATGATACTTGGGTTTATGGTCGGGGTGACAGGATTCGAACCTGCGACCTCTTGC
>CAZGLA010000010.1:0-5138 GCA_964526575.1 uncultured Candidatus Peribacteria bacterium
TCTGGACCAAAACTTGGTGAACCATCAACACCCTCCAAGAGAGCGGATGACGTGGCACCACCCACAAAACGACATTCAATTTCATCTTCACCATCATCAGAAGTACCATCAACAGAAGCATCAAGAGTTTCGAAAGGTTCATTATGTTCATCCAGTGTCCTGATCAAGACGGGAGCTATATTTTGTCCTCGAGCACTAACAGCAGCGATCTGACCTGAGTTACGAGTCAAAATATCATCATCATAAACCTTAGCCTCGAGACGAACCAAATCAATCTGTACTGAAGCCTCAGTAATGAGTGAAGGACTGGTTGAGCGATTCAATACTTGGATCACCACTTCACCAGAATTTTGAATTTCAAGGATATTCAGATAGATAAAATAGCGACCATTGGTACAATCAGTAGTCGTTAATGAACGAACAGGAGTACCACTAAACGGAAAACCAGGAACAACAGTTTGTAAATGACCATTACCTTCCTTGATAGAGAAAATTAAACTATCGCCACAGGTAGGATCACCCTCATCGTCATAGACGAAAGCTTCCAAGGTAGCAAATCCATTCACTGGATCAATACTATGACTACCAAAAGCCACATCAGCTCCATCAGGACGCTGTTCACGACTAGCCACAATATGGTCATCAGTAATACGGAGAGAAAGTTCTCCTACTCCAGAGATCTGGCTAGAACCGAAACCATTACGTACTCCAGGTGCTGCAGAAGTAAATTCTACCTTTGTTAGTCCTGTAAAGTCTTTGGTTCTACATGTCACAGTCGCAATTTCTTCAGTTCTGCTTGCAATCAAGCTGATTTGTCCACGACCCTTATCAGAAGACACTGACTTGGTGTTCGATGCAGGTTCACTGCTACCTACCACACGAAGTGTTCCAGCGGTCGTTGTAAAGATAAATGGATCGGTCCAATCACCGGTACGATTTCCATTTCTGTCTACAACAGTACAAGTAATCGTAGATGTTGAAGTACCGTCATTCTTGATCTTAGGATCAGATGATTCCACTAATATTTGTGCAGGTACTCCTACAGAAAGAGGTTTTCCTTCACGACATACTTTCAGAGTATTCGAAACCACTTTCGCCATTTGATCACGACGCATTGGATCCATTGGTCCAAATTTGCTATTGCCATAACCATTTACCACACCAAGATTATACCCAGTCTGAATATAGTCATAGAATTCTGAACTAGCAGATACATCATCAAATGATGGGCCACCAGTTAAGTCCATAACAAATACGTCTGGTTTGATCTTGCGGCAACCGTTGACCACCATTTTCATGGCTTCTTGACGGAGCACGCTAGAATTAACACCAAACAAACCTTGCAATCCTTCAGCAGGAGCACGGCGTCCTTGTACAATTCCCATAGCATATGCTTGTTCTACAAATCCGTAGAATGAGCTGCCTACCGGTACATCCTCAAAGTGAGGTGCTCCAGGAAGGAGAGGCACATTCAGCAATGCTTCTAAATTTGGCATGCCAGCTCCACATACACGGAGACTATTCATCACCATCTTCATCATTTCTCCGCGAGATACATTTCGAAGTGGCATATACATACCTGTTGAACCCACACCACTCACCACACCTTGAGCACTTAAATCGTGAATATATACCGCAAATTCATTGGTGTCAGCTACATCACTGAAGACGTGGCCGGCAATGGCTTGAGGCATTATTCCGATCATCATTGAGACGCTCGCAATGAGCGCTACAATTTTGCGAAATTTTATCATAAATGTTTTAAATGTTTTTAAGGAAGCTTAATGATTTTTGTGCGGCTTAAGCAACACCGCAACGAATACCTATAAAAGAATATTCGTAATGTGATCTTCTCCCATCCCGCAGATGCAGGACGAGACTGTAGAACTAAAAATTAGAACTAGTTATTTAAAAAAGTTTTCCAATAGGTACGCGCCTATGGACGCTAAAATAATTGCTGAGCAACTACTTTCCGCTTTGTTAAGGTTCTTAAGCCCAACCCTTCATCCACCGTTTCAACAGTGGAATCTCTAGGCAGATCTTCTTTCACTTCTCTCTACGTTGACCGAGAAAAAATGTTACGAAAGCTACCAAAAAGCACTTCTAAGGGCCAGGTATCGGTGAGGAAGTTAACATAGCACTGAATACAGTGTCAACGAATTCTCCCTGTCTAGAAGCCAATCGCTCCCGATTAACCCTAGAATTTTCTGAATCAGCAGCAGAGAACCTACCGTGAATACAGCTTGAAAAGCCAATTAAAGCCCCTTTGCAACAAGTTCGCAATCGTCAAAAGTAGCTTGACAACAAATAAATTCTAAGTTCTAAATTCTAAGTTTTAAATCCTGAACACTTTCCAGTCATCCCGAAGCGATCCCGCCCATGCGGGAGAGGTAGCCTGCCCCGAGTGCATCGAGGGGAGGGATCTCGTGGTAAGCCTGTCCGGTAGTAAGTGTACATCTCATATGACACTTTGCTTATATACAGAGTAATTTTAGAGTTACAAGTAATTCCGGTACACTCAAGTTTCTAGCAGCTACATCTCAAAGAGATCCCTCGAATTCGCCCCTCTTTTGGCAAGGATATTCTATATAACCAACATGTTCGGGACTCACTCGGGATGACTGCAGAATTCACGATTCACAATTGTTCACAGGTAGTTCTGCTTGTTCTGATTGTGCTCTTCTAAGGTCTTCCCATAATACATTTTTCCATTACTCCCTGTCAGATAAAAAAGATAGGGAGTTGTCTGTGGAGATAGCGCCGCTTCCAGACTTTCCAGCCCTGGATTACAAATCGGCCCTGGCGGCAAACCCTTCACCCTTCTCGTATTATAGGGAGAGTCACTATTCAAATCAGCTATGGTAAGAGCGGCGCGCCAGTCGCCCTTCACATAAAGCACAGTGGCATCAACGTCGAGACGAATATCTTTTGCCAAACGAGCATAAAGAACACCAGCAATGATTCTCTTGTCTTCCAGGGACTTAGCTTCTCTTTCCAGAAGTGATGCCATGATCACAATATCGCGCAAAGAATGGTCGGCTAAAAACTTTTCATATTTCTTGGCCAAAGGATCAAAACGGACCTGAAAATTATCCAGAATCCTGAGCAAAACATCTTCAGGCTCAGAATTAGCAAAAAAAGAATAGGTGTCCGGAAAAAGAAAGCCCTCATAGCCAGCCTGGGAAGAAAACAGGGCCGCATAATCTTTATTTTGACACGATAAGAAACAAGCGAGGATTTTTTCTTTAGGCACAATACCAAACTCACTTAGTGTCGAAGCAAAAAATTCCATCCTCTCGCCCTCAGGCAAACGCACAAAAACGTCACGCGGTTCTACCAACAAAGAATCCAAAACCTCAACTATTGTAGCCTGTGAATACACCCTCACCCCCGACCTCACCACACCACCATATATATAGGTATATATACGGTAATAAAAAGGGGCCAAAAAAGACCTGTTTGCGAATAATAATCGTTCGCGGAAATTGAAATAACCCTCACCTGAAGCAACAATCAATCTATTACCATTCAATTGAACCGGTGAAGAAAGGAAGCTATAAACATCCCCAATCAAGAAAATAACTAAAAAGAGAATGATAATGAGTATCATTCTCAAAAAACGCATAAAGTCGCTTTTTAATTAGCACCACCCACCAACTTCTCAGAATCCTCAAATTCAAACTTCTGCCAGAATCTCCACCATGACTTCTTCTCATAAAACTCTTTCATGGCCAAAAGCTGACGAGCATCCATGTCACGAACCCGGTAATTTCTCTCCAGATCACCGATTTTTTTCTTCAGCTTTTCTTTCTCATTTGTCTCAGACTCCAACTGTTTCACTTGTGACTCCAGGTGGCCAACTTTATATGCCAGCCTGGCTTTATACTCACCAAATTCTTCTACCAACTTTATCTTGTCATTTTCCAGAGACAGTAAAATTTGGGCAAATTGTGATAAGTCGAGACTTCGACCATGAAAGGGGATCGCTAACGCATTGTCAGTAGCAATATTGTCCTTATGATCATTTCCCTTATCACTATTTTCAACAGGAGACTGGGATTCGGAAAAATCTCCGTCAGTACGTAACTCCGACTTTGCTGACTTGCTGACCGTATCACCAATAACTAAATCCATAGAAAGAAAAGATTTAGCAAAGGTAACGACATCATTGATGGCAAAAGAATACTCAGGACCATTCACACTATCTACCTTGGTAGCCTTCAATTTATCAGCCTTGATATAATTACGCACACTTTTCGTGCTGCGTTTAATCAGTTGCGCAACATCACGCAAGTTAAGTTGCTGTCCCGCAGGTGCGGGGTTTGTGTTTTTTTCTTTTATCATAGGAGTAAAGGAATTATGTATGAATTATTTTTTAGAAAAACAGTAGTTCCACCCTAGCAACAGAAATCACGAAAGTAAATTTTCAGAGGAAAGCTTACATTGACGCCCAGAATCCCTATGGCAAAATATTAACCCTGGAAATTTTTCTAGGGTTGTTTCGACCTATACAGGCCCCCGAGTCTTTCGAGTTGTCATACCGGGCACCACTTCTGCGAAGCATCGAGTCATGCCGAAGTCACGCGGAGCGGGATTCGAGGCATCTCGTGGTAAGAGCTCGTTCAATAGTCAAGGAGAAATATTTCATTTTTGGCAGTTTAAAATAGTAAGAAATTATTCCAACTTTTATGTATGTCTATATAACAGCAAGTAAAACACGAGTTATTTATGTTGGAGTCACTAATAATTTGTTGAATAGAATTTATCAACATAAAGAAGGACTAACTAAAGGTTTTACTCAAAAATATAATTGCGATCGTTTGGTGTATTACGAATGCCATGACTCTCCTGACGAAGCAATTGATAGAGAGAAACAACTGAAAGGCATGAGTAGAAGAAAGAAGGTATATCTCATAGAAAAGGTTAATCCTCTGTGGTTTGACCTAACAGAATGGGAAGAATGGTTGCGATTAGATAAGCTTGATGAATAATAATACATCATCTCAAAGCATGCCCTGAGTGCTAGCCGAAGGGAGATCCCTCCCCACGATGCGTTCAGTGCAGGCTACCGGACAGGCTTACCACGAGATCCCTCGAACGTCGCGTTGCGCCGCTTCGGGATGACTCGAAAGAATGCA
>CAZGLA010000011.1:0-5696 GCA_964526575.1 uncultured Candidatus Peribacteria bacterium
TACCTCATACAGCCGAAGAAGGTAATTGGGTCAGTAGTGGTTTCGATCAAGAGTTAGATGAGATCAAAAGTCTTGTTTCTGAGTCCCATATTTGGTTGAAAAATTATGAAGAAATGGAAAAGAAAAAGATTGGTACTAATCAGCTCAAAGTGCGCTTCAACAATATCACCGGCTTCTTCATTGAGATTTCCAAAGCCACCTTAAAAAATATCGCCACTGAAAAAGTTGCTCATCTGACTCGCAAACAAACTCTGGTAAATGCGGAGCGTTTTTCTTCTGTTGCTCTTCATGAATTCGAGGCTGAATATTTGGCAGCTGAAGAAAAAGCCAGAAAACGCCAAATAGTAATTTTCGAGTCACTGTGTGCAGAAGTAATCAAAGAAAAGAATCTTTTGCAAAACCTAGCGCGAAAGCTAGCGGAATTGGATGTATGGGTGGGCCTGGCTCATACCGCTGACCTCTGTCACTACATACGTCCAGAATTTAGCAATGATGGCAACTTAGAAATCACTGATGGTAGACATCCAATCATCGCTAAAAAATTAGGCAATTCTTTTGTCCCCAATGACACAATGTTAAATCACACCGATCAACAATTAGTCTTGATTACCGGCCCCAATATGGGCGGTAAAAGTACTTATCTGCGCCAGGTGGCTCTGATTGAAATTTTATTCCTTATCGGTAGCTTTGTCCCAGCCAAAGCAGCCAGACTACCAATAGTCGATCGTGTTTTCACCCGCATCGGTGCCGAGGATCATCTGCTCCGGGGTATGTCGACCTTTATGGTAGAAATGACGGAAACTGCCAATATCCTTAAGTATGCCACAAAAAACAGCCTCATTATTCTCGATGAAATTGGCCGTGGTACATCTACATATGATGGTCTCAGTATTGCTTGGGCTATATGCGAACACTTGGTAAAACATATCCAAGCCAAAACTCTTTTTGCCAGTCATTATCACGAATTGATTAACGTAGTTGATAATCTGCCCCGTGCAAAGAACGCCAGTGTCGCCATAGCTGAACACAATAAACAAATAACTTTCCTCTATAAAGTAATACCTGGTGGTATCGGTAAAAGTTATGGGGTGGAAGTCGCCAAAAGAGCAGGACTACCTCTTGATGTACTGAACCATGCTCAGAGTATTTTGGCAGGGCTAGAGGTATCTTCCGTAAGGGCCTCTTCAGTAAGGGCGCAAGATCTTGCGCCCCAACAGGGAACCAAGGTACCACCGCAATCAAACGCCACACTTGATCACCTCCTTGATATCAATATCGACGCTCTGACACCACTCGATGCCTTGATGACACTGAAAAACATGCAGGAAAAGCTAAAGAGTTCGGTAAGAGCGGTCGCCTCAGGCGACCAGCCCCAACAGAAGAGCCCGGTAAGGGCGCAAGATCTTGCGCCCCAACTAAACCCAGTGCCCCAACATAACGACCCTAGCCATGAATAGAATCCATACCCTTCCAGATCCTGTCATCAATAAAATTGCTGCCGGTGAAGTAGTGGAAAGACCGGCATCTATTGTCAAAGAATTAGTGGAAAACAGTATCGATGCCAAGTCCGATCATATTATTATCACTCTACGTAGTGGCGGGAAGAATTTGATTGAAGTAAATGACAATGGCCTGGTTATAGATGCTGATGACGTACCACAAGCCTTTTTACGTCATGCTACCAGTAAGATCAAAGTAATTGATGATTTAGAAAGTTTACTAAGTCTGGGTTTTCGTGGTGAAGCTTTGGCCAGTATCGCTGCCGTCAGCACAGTGTATATCGAGACTGCCATCTCAAAGCAAAACGCTGCTCAAACGATGACGATCAATCATGGCCATGTCATTGATCAGGGTAAAGCTTCCCGAGTTCCGGGTACGACTATTCGAGTCGAACATTTATTTGCCAAAATTCCTGCTCGCAAGAAATTTCTCAAAAGTGATCGTCAGGAATTAGCCGTAATCACGAAACTTATTCAAGAGTTAGCTTTATCATATCCTCATATACATTTTGAACTCTACAATGATGGTAAAAAAATCATCAATGCCACCGGGAAGAATGATTTATTGGAACGATTTTACGATATATTCAACCGTTCAGCTTATTCGCAAATGTTTATCTTGGAAACCGGTTATGAAATAACCCGTCCCGAGCAGAGTCGAGGGATCAAAATTCAAGGTGTCATATCCTCCCCTGTTCTGAAACGTGCTACTCGTACGCAGCAAATGATCTGTATCAATGGCCGAGTGATTCGTGATTATCGACTCTGCAAGGTAATTGAAGATGCTTATCATGGTTTCCTTTTAAGTTCCGAACATCCGATTTTCTTTATCAATATCACCCTTCCTCCCAGCGATATTGATATCAATGTTCATCCCAGGAAAACGGAAATTCGTTTTGCCTATCCTGAACAAGTCATGAGCACTTTGTACAAAACCATCAAATCTTTTTTAGCTGAGCAAATATTAGCCGTACCAGTAAATAAATTTGGTACAAAGTCTAGTAGTTTCATTCCCCACGCTGCCGAAACTACATCTCCTTACCAAACATCTTCTGAACTGCCTAATTCACGATTAGAAGTCGAGCATTTATTTACCGAAATTAACGTTCCAATCCAGGGGAAACCGATCAAAGTACTCAGCCAGATAAAAAACTCATATATACTCTGTGAAGCCGAAGCCAGTCTCATGCTCTTTGATCAACATGCCGCTCATGAACGCTTTATCTATGAAGAATTAAAACGCTCAGCCGACAATAAAACCTCTCAACCGTTACTGACTCCGATATATCTTCAAGTAACTCCCGAGCAGAATGTTTTGCTCAGTGAATTTCACCACTTATACCAAGATTTTGGTTTCACCCTGGAACAACACAGTCCTACCACTTGGCTCATCACTCAAGTACCGGTAAGTAAAAAAACATTAGACTTCGAGAACATTATCTTGGTGACATTGGAACAGACTAATAAAGATAGTTTTCGCCAAGCGTTAACTGCTAAAAAAGATGATATCTTACATACTATGGCTTGTAAGGCCGCAGTAAAGTTTAATGATCGTCTTTCCATTCCTGAATTACAGAATTTAATCGACAATGTCGCTTATCTTCCTGGCATTTATACTTGTCCTCACGGCCGCCCTTTCCGATTAGAATTAAAGTTTTCCGATCTCAATAGTTATTTCAAACGCATATAATAAACTATGTATCAAACGACACTGTCACTCCTGAAGAAATTGAAAGCAGCTGGATTTGAAGCATATCTTGCTGGTGGTTGTGTGAGAGATATTTTGCTCAAACACGAGCCAAAAGACTATGACATTGTCACCAATGCCACACCGGATCAAATTGAAGCCTTATTTCCGAAAAGCAAATCCATAGGCAAGCATTTCGGGGTCATACTTGTGGAAGAAAATAGTCATCATTTTGAAATAGCCACTTTCCGTTCTGATAGTGGCTATAGCGATGGTCGTCGTCCCGATTTTGTTACTTTCACTACCGCAGAAGAAGATGCTAAACGCCGTGATTTCACTATCAATGGTCTTTTTTATGACCCTCTCACCGCTGAAGTCAAAGATTTCATTAATGGCCAAATCGACTTAAAAGAAAAGTTAATTCGCTTCATCGGCAATGCCCATGAACGTATTGAGGAAGATCATTTGCGTATTTTGCGAGCGATACGATTCAAAAACAGACTGGGATTTCGTTTTCACCCTGACACATATCAAGCTCTGAAAAAGCATGCCAATTTGGCTAGTAAAGTGGCACCTGAACGCATTCAGCAGGAATTAAAGCTCATATTACTTAATAAGGATCGTAGTCAAAGTCTCAGGGATATGTATGATTTGGGGATTCTTCAAGTGATTTTGCCAGAAATTGCTGCTATGAAAGGTATTACTCAACCTTTTGAGTATCATACCGAAGGTGATGTCTTTGAACATACACTCATGGCTCTCAGTAGCATTCATTCCAATAAAAATCTTTCTTTAGTCTGGGCCACCCTGCTTCATGATTCTGGCAAGGTAGAAACATTCAAATTAAAGGAACGTATTCGTTTCGATGCTCATGCTGAACACTCCAGTAAGATTGCTCACAAAATTCTCACAAGACTACGTTTCCCCACTAAATTTATCAACGATATTTGTTTCCTGGTACTTCACCATATGATGTGGGTCGCTTTAAGGGACATGCCTCTTAGCAGACAAAAGCGCTGGGTATTTGATGCCAATTTCCCCAATCTGCTTCGCCTCTTCAAAGCCGACGCTAGTGGTTCTCGTCCCTTAGATCTGAGTTTGTACAATGAAATGAAAAAAGTCGTTGATACAATCAAGAAAGATATGAAGAAGTTGCCCAAGCCACTACTCAATGGTTATGATTTGCAGAAGCATTTTGGCTTGAAACCCGGGCCGAATATCGGTAGTATTCTCACTTCCCTGCATGATGCTCAATTGGAACATAAAATTGCAACGAAACCAGAAGCCTTGGCAATGGCAGAGCAATTACTTAAAAAAGCATGAGTACCTATCTCAATCGAATAAAAATATGATTACATATTTGATCGACATATCCGAGTTACTGCGCAGTGATATAGGCAAGAAACAACAGTTTTCCTTTTCCTTACCAGAGAATTTCTCTGCACAGACCACCTTCAAAGCTGGCACGGTTTCTGGTGATATTACCTATCTCGGCGAAGAATTGTTAATCAACTTTTCCACCAGTGAATTTACCAATAAAGAAGCCTGTATTCGTTGTTTGACAGAGTGTAGCCGAATCACTAGTATTGACCAGGCTTGGGAAAGTTATTCTTTACGTGATTCTTCGGTTAATTCTTTTCCACTAATTACCAAAAAGGGAGCTGATGACAGTGAAACTCTTTTGGATCTGGAACCGCTTTTACATCAAGAATTACAGTTAAGCTTCCGTACTCATCCTCTCTGTCGTGAAGACTGTGCTAGTTTATGTCCTGAATGTGGTAACAATCAAAACCTAAAACGCTGTAATTGTTCTCCAAAGAAATTGCCCAATGCATTCGACAGTATCAAAGAACATTTTAGTTCTAAATTCTAAGTTCATTTTTAATTTTACATTTTAAATTTTAAATTGATTTATGGCCGTCCCCAAGAAGAAATCCTCGAAAACTCGTACGAATCGTCGTTATCGTACCTGGGTCAAAAAAGAACAAAAAAGACTAGTAAACAGTCTCGTTCTCGTTCCCTATGGACGCGGAGGTGAACTAAAACCCGCTCATATCTATTTGGATGATGGTGGTGATTTACGTAAACATAGGAAGGCGGCAGTAAAGGCGCAAGATCTTGCGCCCCAACCGAAAGTTGCCGAATCAAAAGCTAAAAAACCAACAAAAAAGAGTCCAGTAAAGACCGAGACGTCCAAAAAAGAGCCAGCAAGGGAGCTAGATCCGGCACCCCGACAAATTAAGCCTAATAGATAATGAGCACCAATCGCCACTTGCTACGCATTTTGGTGATGCAGAGTATCTTTGAGCATAATTTCCAACCAAAGATACCACTGAAAACAGTCTTTGACCGTAATCTGGAAGATGTGGCTAAACAAAAGAAAGGCTTTGATGAACAAAAGGTCCAATTTGCTTATGATTTGCTGAAGGGTGTGGAGGAAAATGAGGCTGAAATCATCAAGCATATCAGTAAATATGCACCCGAATGGCCTTTTCGCGAATTGCCGTACG
>CAZGLA010000012.1:0-9392 GCA_964526575.1 uncultured Candidatus Peribacteria bacterium
GCCGCGCTGTTGATCGTGCAGCCAACCGCAGGGACAAGGGTTCATGGCGGCAATGAGTTGGAATTCAGCGGGGAAAATCGCTCGGCCCTGGGTACGAGAAATAGTAATCCGTTTCTCTTCCAGGGGTTCGCGAAGACTCTCTAAAACATCGCGGCGATATTCACTAAATTCATCGAGAAATAGAACCCCATGATGGGCGAGGGTGATTTCACCGGGAGTAGGATGAATGCCGCCACCGATGATTGCATTGGCTGACGAACTATGATGAGGGGAGCGAAATGGTCGGGAAAATGTTTGTTCGCTGATGCGTTCGCCACCGATGGAATGAATGCTGACAATGTCCAACATCTCTTCAAAGTGCAGTGGAGGCAAAATGCCGAGCATGGCTTTGGCCAGCAAGCTTTTGCCGGTGCCGGGTGGACCGGTAAGTAGCGCATTGTGTCCACCGGCAGCAGCGATTATCAACGCGCGTTTGGCGTGGATATTGCCGAGGATGTCACTAAAGTCTGAACAATTTTGAATCGAGAATCGTGAATCGTGAATTGGGGCAGAGGTCGGGGGCGAAGTAGGCGCCGCAAAATTTTGCGGCGGTACAGGGAGTAGCGAGGTGGGATTGGTTATCTCTTTTAGATTGCCAATGGGAAATATCTGCAGGCGGTCAGCGATGAGACTGGCTTCATAGGAGTTTTCCTCCGGAATGTAGGCATGAGTGAACCCCTGTTTTTCGGCCTTCAAAAGCATGGCTAAAACTCCCGGGACAGAGCGAATCTGACCGTCGAGACCTAATTCGCCGAGAAAAATAGTTTTATTAATTTCTGGTAGGGCTATTTGTTTGGTGAAAAGCAAAATACCCACTGCCATAGCCAGGTCGAGACCGCTGCCTTCTTTGCGCATCTGGGCGGGAGCGAGATTGATAGTGACTGCTTTTTTCCCCCAACGAAAGCCACTATTGCTGATGGCAAATTGGATGCGGCGCTTGGCTTCTTGCACTGCTGTATCACCAAGACCAACAATGAAAAACTTATTTAACTGATTGTAAATCTCAGTTTCAACAGTGATGATTTTGCCCTCAATGCCGGCAATGCAAGCAGAATAAATCAATACAGCCATGACAGTGGATATGTCTGGCTATGATAAAGGATGAATAATGAAATAAATGTATTTGACAAGAACAACTAGTCATCCCGAAGCGACCCTGAGCGAACGTAGTGAGTCGAAGGGGAGGTAGCCTGTCCCGCCTGCCCGCCTCTGGAGGGAGTGCATCGAGGGAAGGGATCTCTTTGAGATAAAAGCTAATGAAATATTTCTCCTTAACTACCGAACAGTCTTACCACGAGATGCCTCGAATCCCGCTCCGCGTGACTTCGGCATGACTGCTCCCCCTCCTTACGCGCTACTCGCTTTTCTGGTTGTTAATTATCTGATAATCAATCAATTGAATTCCAGTCGGTAGACTGTAGGATTTCATTTCGGCAGTAAATTTGCGTACCTGTTCTTCAGTCAGGTCTCCTTGCAGGATAATTGTGCCATCACTAGAGATCTGATCGTCGGCGGTCAATTTCCAATATGGTGCATCATCAAGCATAAAGGCGAGATTGTTTAAATCCTTGTGGGTATTAGCGAAGTCCAAAAGCATATCTATTCCTTCGCGGGAGAAAGTAATCACGAGGCGGTAATCTTTTTCCTCAGTTATACTTCCGGATCCTGTAGTTTCCTCTACTGGGGTGCTTTTGACCTGTGCTTGAATGTCTTTGATTTCATTACCAATATGCAGAACCGGTACAAAACCTGACTGCGGAGTGAGTGGTTTCAAGAAACGAACAACATCTTGGTACATTACAAAAGGAATGGTTTCTTTCTTGGTAACTAAAATAAAGTGCCAGCCAAATTCGGTGGCGATCGGACCAATAACTTGGTTTAACTCTGCCGAGAAGGCCGCATCTTCAAAAGCCCTAGCCATTACTCCGTGCGGAAAAGCTCCTAAGCTACCACCTTTGCCGCTATTGGAGCTGTCATCAGATATTTCTTTGGCTTTTTCAGCAAAGTTTTTGGCAGTTATCGAATCTTTGATTTCATTCACATATTTTTCTGCTTGAGACTTGGTGCGATGAAGATAAGGATTTTTGGCTTTGGATCCGATATAAGAAATCAAGATGTGCTGAGCGGTAATTTCTTCTTGTTCTTGACGATCTAGGACTTTGGCAAACCAAACCATCTCTGGTGTACTCACGAGGTCAGTGATCGAGCCGGTACCGGTAGAAAACAAAGTATCAGCAATTTCCTTTTGCATGCCTACTTTTCTCTGAAAGTTATGAATGGACTTGTTCGTAAGGTCGGTATTCTCACTATAGGTAGTAACAATGCTATCGAAATCAGCTGGGTTTTCTTGTGCTTCTGCATAACCGCGATTCAGGCTGTCTTTTTGGCCTTCATTGTAAGTTTTCTTACGAGCAATTTCCTCTGCAGTGAAACTGTTACGTTTTTCGCCGATAGATAATTGATTGATTTCAGTCAGTTTCTTTGCCGCTTCACGAGTAAATTGAGCAGAATCAGCTGTTGCTGTTAGTTTATTATCAACAATTTCAGATTGAAAACCGATGAGTTTGTTTAATCTGGCCCGATAATCAAGTATCGGTTTGATGTCTTGGATGTCGACGTTTTTATTGGCTGTGGTGGCGATGATTTGATACGTAGCTTTTGCTTGTGGACCGGATTTTATTGGTTCTTCACTGCGAAGAGTACAGCCAGAAATCACGATAGCTACTGCTGCTACTACAAAAAGGGAGGAGGGAATGTTTTTTGGTTTTGTCATAAAAATAATTAGGGTGTCTTGTAGCTATTATACCGAGAAGAATAATAATTAACAATTATCGTAAATGAAAGTGCCTGCTACATACAGAGTAAACTGCAACCCACCCCTACCCTCCCTTAACAGGGAGGGAGGACTTAGGGGCGTTTTGAAAGTGGGCTCAAGCACTCCTCAACGTACAACTGAGATCAGCACAAACATCGGAAAGAGAACAGGGGAAGAGATTAATTTCGCCTAAGTATAATTAATGAAAAATGAAAAAAGAATTAAGATGAAGATGGATCATAAGAATAAGAGAGGAATGAGGTTAAGAGGAAGGGATTTCTAAATAGTCGCTTGTTTGGGCAGGTAGACAGTGTACGGATATATGTTATAATAATACTAGTTATCAATATAAATAAACACAAAATAAACACAAATGAAGATCGACTTCCAGCAAGGGGCGCCCCCGTCTCGATATCGAAGTAATCGCAACCCTCAATCACGAGGCGGATGTTTGTCGATCTCAATACGATCTCTTTTCGTTATCATGATACTGAGTTTTTCTATTCCCCAGCCTCTCATGAATCAATCTCAAGCTGACACAATTAATACCAGCCAAGATCGTACGGTAGCGACCTTGGATGTTATCAATACATGTAGCTCTTCCATAGCTGATACCATCAGTACCAATGATGGTCCACGTGGTGATGACCAAAATCTTCATGATGAAGATGATATAGCGGAAAGTGCTTTTCAAGATGGTTTTGATGAGCAATCACCAACACCAACTGTTGACTTTAGTGATAACGAATTTTCCCATACCGCTCGAACTACAGGTGGTTTATTCGGTGCGGGGTTGGAACCAAGTAGTACGAATATCATCGTTGATGATCCTGATGCTGTCGCTGGTGTAGATACTGACGGCAGCGGTTATGTGGATCTTGAGCTTTATAATGCAAGCGGTAATGCCTACGCTGCCGTTTTTAATGATCAAATCACGTGTGATACTTCGAATGGTTATGATTTACATATCGCAGATACTTTTAATATGGATCCTGGTTCCTTTAAGGTAGGTTATGATACTCGTGATATTGCTATTGATGATCAAGTATACAAACCCAATTTAAACAAACGTGAAGGTCTCTTTCGTATAGCTCCAGGTAGTGATCGTGACATTGTTGAAGCCGATTTAATTTCCGGGTTTGAGACGCAGACTATCAAGCATGAATATGTCATGGATTTACCGGCAGTAGACAATTGTGGTTCAATGACCAGTGATGATTATATTGGCGACTGTGAACCCGCCAGTCTAGACCCCTTTGGTGTGATCAGCTCCCTACGTATGCGCACATGGCCATATGTTGCAGGAACACCTCCTGATGATAATGATTTTGGTACCGTAGGTTTTACTTTGCTATGTGATCAGAATGGTGATACTGGTGCTGTCACGGCTGGTACAGGTAGAATTAATCCATTTACTCGAGGACTCACCACTCCCGGCACTGGTCAGGGGCGTCGATTTAGAGAAGATAGTACCAACGATGATTGTAATGATGCAGCTAGTGACCCTGAAGAATATTATGCTGCTATTCCTAGTTTGCTAGATTTCGGTGACTATGATGGTATTGCCGGCACTGATCCCAGTACTTATGGTGCTATTCTGAGTGCTGCTAATTGGGTAGGATTTTCTGGAATAATTACCGATCCAGTTCCCGTTGTAGTGGATAATTACTTGGAAGTACGTGCTCAACTCCCTGACAATCAAATTGCTGGTAGTTATGCTGGTACAATTATTCTTTCTTGCTTGCCTAACCTAACAGTAAATAATAAAGCTGACTTTGATTTTGATGGCGTCGGTAACGATCCTGATCCAATCAGCTTCCAGTCAACCGGTGGTAGTGACTATGAAGATGTGACACCAGTCAATCTCCCTGTCACATTGTCCGAACAACATGCCGTCCCTGTAATGGTGGACTACACAATTACTGGTGGTACCGCATTGAGTGGTACGGATTATACAATCTCGAGCATGAGTGGGACGTTAACATTCCCACCATTTACACAGCTCGTATATATACCAACTATTAACATCATAGATGACGGTGATATTGAAGATGATGAGACAATTATCATCACACTTTCGAATCCAAACCCTCCTTATGTCTTGATTGGGGATTATCCAGAGTATACTTATACAATTCTTGATGATGATCTCCCGGAAATTACCTGTGTTGGTGCTTACAACTGGGCAAGGGGCTTTAACTTTAGCCAGGACTGTAGTGTGACTGCTGGTGGGTCATATACACTGACATTCTCTACTGATATGTTCTGTGATCTAGATAATACTGCTGTCACTCTTCTCGGTGCTGATGGTGCGGTGCTCTACTCTGATAGTTGCAGTGGTGGTCTCGCTAATTCTACAACTTACAATGTAGGCCCATTTGTAGAGAACTTTAGTGGAACAGCGGCATTGGTACTATCTGATAGTTATGGTGATGGAGGAATCTATAATATTCTGTGGAAATACCAACCATGAGAATTATAAATCGTGAATCGAGAATCGTGAATTAAATAAAAAATAATCCTATGAAAACAAATACTAATAAGACAATTCGCTAAGAGCAAGACTGAAGGAATTGTGAATCGTCAATCGTGAATCGTGAATGAAAATGATCCTTAACAATCCGGTTTTCAACTAAAACCCCTCTCTTGTGGGAGGAAATGGACTTATGGACCATAAACCACTCGATCTAAAGGTCTTGGGTTCATGGCACGTATCCCCCGTCTGTTTCCTCTCATAAAAGAGGAATTCCTAAGCTAAAATTTAGGAACGCGCGTTCCTTGTGAAGATGGTGCATACATACTCCGTTTGGCCACAAGCTAGATGGATCCAGTTTCAATCAATGGGGAGAATTATTTCTCGTCATTATATCAAATTATTTTATCGCTTCGGCGAACTTTTTCTTTCATCTTTTCATTTTTAAAATGTAAAAGTTCATAGTTAGATCACTATGCAAAAAACGATCATGTGAATTTTTAATACAAATATATAAATTAACTTTTTTTCTATGTCTTTACGACGTAAATTAGCAGCAGTGGCAATTGCCAACTTGCTTGCTATCCCTTTCATGAGTGGTCTTGTGAATGCTCAAGTGGTAACCAGTCAAGATCGTACAGTAGTTACTCTTGATGTTACTAATTCTTGTACTTCTGTGATCGATGATAATAATGTTGGTGGTACTTACATTGGTCCTCGTGGTGATGATCAGCAGCTTCATGATGACGATGATTCCACGAATCTTGTTTCCCTTGGCGATGGTTTTGATGAAGCACTTCCTTCTCCTACCACCGACTATACTGATTCAGATTTCTCTGATGAAACTCGTATTTCGATGAATCCATCAATGACCAATATTGCCGTTAAAGATCCTGATGGTAATACCGCTTTAAATGGTGGTGAGGAAACAGATACTCTTGAAACTGATTTTAGTGGTTATGTAGATTTGGAAGAGTTTGATTTTGCTAGTAACAGCTATGCTGCTGTATTTAGCGATCAAATTACTTGTGATACCTCAAATGGGTATGATATGCATATTGCTGATACTTTCAATACTGATCCCGCATTTGATGGGTTATTATACGATACCTATGATATTGCTCTCATGTCTCCTGCCAAAGGAAACCTCAATATGCGCGAGGGTATGTTCCGTATCGCCCCAGATAGTCTTCGCGATATAACCAGTGTCACTGTAGGTTTTGAGACCAGCGAAATTAAGCATGAATATATTATGGACTTACCTGGTACAGAATTTTGTCCAGTATTTGGCGGGGTTGTTCCTAATGATGATTACACGGGCGATTGTGCTCCTGCTAGCCTTAATCCATTTGCTTTATCTAACGGTTTGCGTCCTTGGCCTTATGCAACTCCACCTTTATATACTACATATACTGCTGCCGATGATAATGATTTTGGTACAGTAGGTTTCACTTTGCTTTGTGATGCTAATGGTGGCAATGGTATTCCTGATCCGGGGGCAATTAATCCATTTACTCGTGGTGTTGTACTTCCCAGCTTCTCAACCCATGTATTCAGAACCGGAACAGGTGATTGTTCAAGCGCATCAGATCCTATAGAATATTATGGTGCTATTCCTAGTTTAGATACGCCTGGGTCTTCTGATGGTATTGAAGGCACTGATCCCTCTACCTATACTGCTCTTAACGCCCTTTCTAACTGGGTAGGTTATTCTGGTCCTTCTTTTGCTAATGCTGCTAATAACTTCTTCGAAGTGAGAGCATCATTACCAAATAATCAAATAGCTGGTACGTATGCAACAACGATTATTCTTTCTTGTTTACCAAACATGACGTCAGAGCCTGAGCTTGACTTCCAGGGAGACGGTGCTGGTGATGACACAACTAATCCATAGTTTGTGTAGAGAGGAATCATATATTCCGCAAAAAGGCCTTTTCCAACAGGAACGGGCCTTTTTTGTAAGCTAGAAATAAGGAATAGAGGTAGTGGTAGTGGTAAAAATGGGGCAAGGGTACGTTGGAACGTCCCGAAGGGACCCCTTTCCCTAAGGGAGGCCTTCGGCCCGGGGGTAGACACATTGAGGCTGGCCTGAGCTCTCTTTAATCACGCTCCCAAGTCATCCCCCTGATAAGGGGGCTTGGGGGTTGGGTTCACTCTGTTCGATTTACGATCGATTTAACCGTGCAGGCCCTTTTTGAATAGAGTGATTTTAGGTATATATAAGATGATCAATAAAAAATAGCATGAAAAAACATCCCACACTTCGACTTCTTTGTGCTGCCACTTTTACTTTTGTCTGTTTCTTTGCTTTTGGCACTGCGACTTTTGCTTCTATTACTGTCGGACCAACCACAAAAGAATATACGGAGATAGATGGCGCTGCTCCCGGGGCTGTCTTGAAAGGAATAATTGTTGTTACCAATGAAGATGACGCTCTGCAACTTGTGAAGCTTTCGGTGGTTGATGTTTACTATGACGAACATAATATACCGGTGGTAATTGAGGGGGCAAATAAGGGGCCCAATAAAGCGTCACTGGCAAGCTGGATCCAAAACTTACCTGAAGAGGTAGTCACATTTGAGCCGAAACAAAAACAGGAAATCCCTTATGAGATTCATATTCCGGAAGACGCTACTCCAGGGGGACATGTAGCGGCAATCTATGCTCTGGGGATAACTGATCCTCGCGCTAAAGAAGGTGAGGCTTTGACTATAAGAACTCGGGTTGGCGCAGGAATCCTTGTAGATATTCCCGGAGATGTAGTAAGGACAGGAGAAATCACTAGTTTTGATGTGGGTATTGGTAAAGGTGATGCCAGATCGTCTTCCATAGAGCCACAATGGTTTTTTAGCCGGCCACCGGTTAACTTTGATGCTGCTTACAAAAATACCGGCAACACTTTTTATCAGCCGAAGATGCAATTGGAAATAACAAACATGTGGGGTGGTAAGGCAGGGGAATTTGTTTCTACCGGCCTACGAGTTTTCCCTGGAAACACCATGCACTTTATGGATGAAGCTACCCGTGGTAGTTGGCTGTGGTTTGGTCGTTATCAAGGGATTCTTCATACCCAAGATGGTCATGGTAAGGCGCTTTCGGACAGGAGTGTTGTGTTTTGGGTGATTCCTTGGCATCTGATTTTGCTGGCAATTATTATTTTCATTGCTCTTTTCTGGCTCAGTAAAAAATATGCTCAGTATCGCAATAAGAAACTGAAAAAGAATATTGAGAGCGTTCTGAAAGAATCAAATAAAGGGAATCGAGAATTGTAAACCTGTCCTGCCTGCGGTGAATCTGTCGAATCCGAGCGGAGCCGAAGGAACCCACCCCGACCCTCCAAAGAACCGAGTGAACCCCAACCCACCCCGACCCTCCCTGTTAAGGGAGGGAGGACTTTGGTGCGTTGGTAATGCTCTAAATGCTACTATAGACGTACGTATATAGTATGGTATAATAGTAGTGTGAATAAAAACAAATATTAACATTTTTCTATGTCTCTACGACGTACATTTGCAGCAGTGGCCATTGCCAACTTGCTGGCTGTGCCTTTCATGAGCGGGTTAGTGAATGCTCAATCTGCTACGACCAGTCAAGATCGTACGGTTGTTACCTTGGATGTGAGTAATGAGTGTACATCTATTATATATGATGCAGCTGGTGGTGTTGTTTTTACCCTTGCAGATTTTGGGCGTGGCCTAGATCAAAATTATCATGATGATGATGATATGACTGCTGCTGATGGCCCTGATGCTGCATTTGATGGTTTTGATGAAACTAGTCCATCACCAACTCTTGATACAACAGATTTAGGCTTTTCCAATGAGACTCGTACTTCAATGGATAATGATTCGATCAATATTACGGTTGATGATCCAGATGCTGATATTTTTGAAGATAATTCAAATGGTGGTGATGGTACGGGGTATGTTGACCTGGAGGAATTTGATATACCTACCAATAGCTACTCAGCTTGGTTTTATCATGGCTTTATTTGTTCACAAGGAAATGGCTATGATTTACATATTGCTGATACATTTAATATTGATTCTGCTTCAGGTGCTACAC
>CAZGLA010000013.1:0-2992 GCA_964526575.1 uncultured Candidatus Peribacteria bacterium
GTAACTACTCGCTATCCCCTACCACTTTAACTACCACTACACCTACCTCTATACCCTATACATATATGCACCTACCTCTATCACTTATCTTAGTGGTGGATAATAATTAGGATTATATGTAGGCGTGGGCTCAATCGTTGGCGTGGGTGTGGGCGTCGGTTCTGGGGATGCAGTCGCAATAGGAGTCTGGCTTCGCATCTTTTCAAAATAATCAGTCACAAAAACAGCAATTTGATCTTTTGTAGTCATAGGCATGATTTGCTCATGGACATACGGGTCACTGATTACACCATTTGCCTCCTCCGGAGTAATCTCCTTGTCTATTACCAATGAAGCAAGTATCTCACGTAAGGCCACTTTCGGGTCAAAAACTACACCAGTTATTGGCAAAACAGTACTAGGAATTACAACAGCAGTTGGTAATACCCCATTGATTTTTGCTTGCTGTATTCGTTCAAAAAACATCTTCCAATTGTTACGGAGGAAGTTTTTCTCCATCTTTTTCTTATTAATTTTGGTCAAGAAATCTCTGATTCTCTGATCCTTGGTGTTATTATCTTTGAACCAGGAACTATTCAGTTGCTTATCATCCATCTTTTCTTCTAACATCTTAGCTAATTTGCCGCGAAGTGATTTTTTTACTGAAGTAAAATTGCCTGTAGCAAGCATCATCAACTGCTTGTCTTCTTTTCTTTCTACATCAACTGCTGACTCAGTGACACCGACCCAGGATTCCTCCTCATTCGTAGCATCAACATTGAACACCGTACCGCGAACAGTAGCTACAAGAGTTGATGTCTCTACTGAATATTCTCTTTTCTTATCTAGGAGAGACTCTACTCGAGACCAGGCATTACCAGAACTTAAGTTCACTCGTACTTTGGCTTCAGTATCAGATGAGACGAGAGCAAGAATAGTAATCTCAGTATCATTATCCAGACGCATCACATCATTGTCAGGGAAAATAAGCGTAGCTTTGGAATTAGCAAAAGTCTTAATTTTGTCTCCCACATACACTTCAGCTTGGTCTTCAACAATACTGTCTTTCTGCTCATGAGTAAGTTGGACTTTGCCTTCTTCCATCAAAATAGCTGCTGTTTCTGGCAATGCCGTTGTTGTCGGTGTGGGTGAAGCTGTCATCGTGGGTGTGGGCTCTATCGTTGGTTGCGATTTACCTCGCGTCCATAAATAACCACCCGCCAAACCTGCTAAAACAACGATAACTAGTACAAATATTGTAAAACGTGCTTTCATTTTATTAAGTTTAAAGTTTAAAATGGAAAATTGAGAATAGAGTTAACTTAGAACTTAGAATTTAGAACTTAGAATTTATTTATTCTCCATCGTGATGACACCATCAAAGCCCTTGGCTTTTTCCGGGTCAGCGAGAAATTCTTGGCAACGCTGGATAAAAATATCAACCACTTTATCATCAGCCATACGTACTTTCCAGATGTTAAATTTCTCAATTGCCTCAGCAAATTGACCACTACGATAATAGTGTAATGCATCCTGAAAAAGAAGCAACTGGGCTTGCAGGTCGACATGATTGCCAGTTTTTTCTCCAGCAATATCGAAAAGTCTGAGCGGTTCATTGCGACCTTTCACCCGAACTAGATCGAGCTCCCGACAATAAAATTGATCTTGCACTAGTTTTTTGGTGGCTTCAGAAATGAGGATATTCGCATTCCAATACTTAGTTAAACCCTCAATGCGAGAGGCAATATTTACATTGTCACCAATAACCGTGTAATCAAAGCGTAATTTTGAACCCATATTGCCCACAGACATCAGTCCGCTATTGATACCGATACCGATTTTGAGTTGCCCCAATGCCGGCCATTTCTGGAGAATATCCTGCCCACGCTCTATCAAAGTCTTTTGCATTTGCCAGGCTGTACGTACAGCGCGACTGGCATGATCCTCCTGAGGTAGTGGCGCTCCCCAGAAAGCCATAATCGCATCACCGATATATTTATCCAGCACTCCCCCATTGGCCAAAACAATCTCCGTCATCATATTGAGATATTCATTGAGGAACTGCACAACTTCTTGCGGGGATATTTGCTCTGAAATTGAAGTAAATCCGCGAATATCAGAGAAAAGTACCGTCATCTCACGCTTATCTCCACCCAAAACTGCTTTTTCCGGGTTCTTAATCAGCTGATTCGCTACAGATTTGTTCACATATAGTTCAAAATAATTTTTGATTTGTTCTCGCTCTTTTTCTACCAATAAGATTTTTAGAATTGAACCAAAAATCACTGCCAGTAACCAAGCAAATGCCATATAAAATAGTGGCACTAATAATGATCTTTGAATGAGCCAGAATGGCAAAGCGATGATTAAAGCCAATAAGAGGAAGGTACCTAACCAATCCAAGCTGGCTCGAAATGAAATCTTGGTAATAAATACCAAACCTATGATCAAAATTAACAAAAATAACGTTAATGAATTGGCAATCTCATAAAAAGCGCGGTTTTCCAACATGCTGTCGATATAGAGAGCATGAAGAAAAACTCCGGGTATTTTACTTTCCTGATTGGCAACATTGACTTCATCATGGAGATCAGCAGCTGTACTACCCACTAAAACAATTTTTCCCCTGAATATCTCCGGAGAAACTTTTCCTTGCAAAATATCAGAAAATGAAAAACTGGGATAACGATCAAGGTTGTATACCGGGAAATAGGCATCCGCAGGTGGAATATTCTTCGCTGCTTCCGTGTTTACCACTGACACGATCTTCTCGCTAAAGGTTGCCATCCTACTCCCACCATAGAGAACAACGGGAGGGAAATGACGAACAAAAATATCCTGATCAGGAAAAACGTTAATAAATCCAGTTCTCACATTTTTCCCCAGAAGACTAGCTAGCGGAATATCGTTGATTTGAGCCACAAGATTTCCACTATCATCACTAAACTTTCGTAATTCTTGAGCAAGAACGACAGGTGTCTGGACGTTTTGAAAGGCGATCGACAATAAAGTA
>CAZGLA010000014.1:0-2880 GCA_964526575.1 uncultured Candidatus Peribacteria bacterium
GGGGATTGTTACCTATAGTGATGGCCAATATCATATTATGGCCGACAAAAAACTCTATAAAGTTTTACTGGCGAGTATCACCTATTATCGTGCTGAGGTCGGCAGCAAAGTAACTGTTATCATTCCTCAAGAAGGAGACAGTGACTGGTGTGCGATAGAACACCTGCTACCAGAATAATTTTCAATTGGTAATTGTTAATTGATTTTCTGTGGTTGGAAGAATCTCATTTGAAAAGGAGCTAGCTCAACATTGATTGGGGTAGTTAAATTCACGATCTCACTGTCTATTTGCATAGTGATGTTGTAGGGTTTAAAGATTTCAAACCTTTTGCCTTGTAGATGACTGATGCCTGCATTCGGAATAATAGTGCGTGAATTACGAATCTCGCGAGCATGACCATGGCCTATGCTTTTATCAATGACCATAAGATCTAGCAATCTGTCTTGATATGAAATAGGGTTTTTACCTTCATGAAAAAAGAAATTGGTCGTGTTGATGATTTGCACATCATACATTTTTCCACCCACTATACATTTACTGTCTTTGGTGATGTATATGTCATGAAGGTCCGGCTTTTGAAAAGTGGTTTTCATGTTTTCCAACCATGAACGTTTTTTTACATGTTGAGATTTCTTCATCAATCCCTCCACCAGCACACTTACTGACAAACCAAAACCGATAAAATTTAAAAACAAATATTCATTTACTTGTCCCACATCGACCATAGTCGTCCGTGGCAATGTATGATATTGCACCAAAAGATCTGACCAAGAATACTGATCACAACCCAGATTTCTGGCAAAAAGATTTTGTTCCCCCAGCGGAATAACACCAATGCTTACGGGAGCATCACGAACACCATTAACAATCTCAAATAATGTTCCATCGCCACCAAAACAAAGGAATGTGGAATAACCCTTCTTGAGCCCAATACGAGCGAGATGACTGGCATCCCCGGGGCTGATGGTTTTAACAATTTCCCCATCCATCCCTAAGCGATCGAAGGTTTGCTTGATTTTACTTTCTATGGATTGTAATTGTCCTTTACCTGCAACAGGGTTTAGAATTGCATAATAGCGCATGCTGAATTCAACTGAGAACTACTTCTTTTTTCTCGCGCAGAGTAATTCTCTTGGAGAGTGGTGTGATTATTGATGAAGTAGTATTGATGGTAGTGCCGGTACCAGCGCTAGTACCCATGTCACATTTACCATTGAATGAGCCACCTTTAGTAATAGTAAATTTACCTTGAACGCTGATATCGCCATGAATCTTCCCGGTAGCTCCAATTTCCATATCTTCTTTTACAAAGACATTACCCTCGATAGTGCCATTTACAAGCAATTTACCTGCCTTTACTTCACCTTTGATGAGAGCACTGGTTCCTATGGTTAATTCACCAGCAATATTAATAGTGCCTTCTTCTAGGGTACCATCAAAAATCACATTGCCATCACTAGCCAATGTACCGCTAATTTTCACTTGTTTACCAATAGTGGTTGCTTGGGGAACGGCATCACGTTCAAAGGTTTGGAACATAGTTTGATAAATTAAGAATTATAAATTGTGAATCGTGAATTAAAGAAAAGAAATCTTGTACAGGTACGTATGATACGTGATTATGAGCAAATGGCCAAGTAAAAAATCGAGTAGAAATACCACACTAGCAAGGATGAACCCTTGGCTTCTAGAAGCAATGTAATGATAAATTTCCAATCCTAGCTTTCGAGGCTTTAACAAGATAGTAAAAGGGTTTTTATGCTCTGCTTGCACATCCGATTGACGAATATTGATTTTGGGTATCAATAATACTATGGCATAGAGAGCACTACAAAGAGGACCAGTAAGCAGGCTAAGAACAAAAACTCTGCGACGATCGGCAGGAAAAATCTGCTGCCAAAAATAACTGCCAATCCAAGCAGTAATTAGCCAAAGTAATATTACTAATAACGGCACCCATAAAGGCAAGACAGGAATACGAGCAGCTTCTTCACGAACAATAAATTGATAAGCTAATTTGGCTATATCCTGTCTACTCATTATGCGATTTGGCTCAAACAATGAACTATCATCTTGCCAGAGTTTTTTCATAGCCAATGTACTGGCATAAGAATAAAACCAATGATCAGCGGCCACATCACTATATGCTTGGGTTGGATTGGTGTCTGGGGCCATGCCAAAAGCAGAAAAGAGAATCTTTATACCTTCTGCCCTGGTAATAGTCTGATCAGGTCGAAAAGTATTGTCTTCATAGCCTTTTACGATTTCATTTTCGACACCATAAGTAATAAAAGCATATGCCCAATGATCGCTAGTAATATCAGTGAAGCTTAAAGGTTGAGTAAAATTTGCTACGGGTTTAGATGCGGCCAGCAAAATAATCTTTAAAGCTTCGGCTCGGGTGAGTCCTCGATCAGGCAAAAACATATTGTTGTCATAACCTTTGGTAATGCCTTTCTCTACCAAATATTGCACAGCAGGATAAGCGCTATGATTAGGAGGCAAATCAGCGAATTGAGTACTAGCAAAAGCCAATGCAATTAAAAACATGGTTTTGGAAAGAAAACTGGGTGTATTATAGCGTATTTCATAGGGAAGAGGGAGAAAGTCTTCGCTCCTCCCTAGGATTGTGCTATAATTACTTGAATTAATAAAAATCAAATGGATCAAATGCCTTCATCTTCAATGCCTCCAGCCCATAGTGATATGCCCATGTCACATATGGAAAGTCATAAGGAAGTAAAGTCTCTGGTTAAGCCTCAGGTTGTAAGAACTAGGAGACCAATTTTCTTGTGGTTTCTTGTCCTTATCCTTTTAGGAGGAACAGGTTTTATGGGTTATATGATGTATAACCAGCAAAACACCTTGGATGCCTTTCA
>CAZGLA010000015.1:0-5955 GCA_964526575.1 uncultured Candidatus Peribacteria bacterium
TGAAATGATTTCTGGAAGGTGCTATCTTCGTTTTTGCGAATAATACTCATTCGCAAGTGCCGGAGTTTGCAAATAAGAATCATTCTCAAAAATATGGAAGCGGTACTTAAAATGCTGGGTGACAAAAAGATTCCCCTTACCTTACAGAGAAGACTTATTCTCGAGGAGCTTATACAAAGAAGCGATCATCCAACAGCTGAGGAGTTATTTAATAGTTTGCACCATAAAATTCGCAAATTGAGCTTGGCAACCATTTATAGAACTTTAGAAACCCTAGCTACAAACAATCTGATCATTGAGCATAATCAGGGTAAAAATGCTACTCGCTATGAAATCAGCAAAGGGCAGCATTATCATGTTATTTGTCTCAAATGTCAGAAAATGGAAGATGTTTTTGGTGTTACCATTCAATCTTTGGAAGATGAGATTGCCAAAATGACTTCATATCGTATTGAGAAACATCGTTTGGATGTTTATGGTCTTTGTCCTGATTGCAGAGTCAGTCAAATTCCTATCCAGGCCCAAGCATAAACATATGAACGCTATCGATGAGGCAAAAACCATTCATCTTGTTGGTATCAAAGGTGTGGGTATGACCGCTCTCGCCCAGGTACTTAAAAGTATGGGAAAAAACTTAACCGGTTCCGACAAATCCGAAGTGTTTTTTACTGACGCTATTTTAAAGAAATTAGCTATATCGGTTTACGAAACATTTACCGGGGATAATATTTCATCAGAGGTAGACTTGCTTATTGCTTCTTCAGCATATGGCGATGATAACCCTGAAATGGCTGAGGCCAAGAAACGTAAGATTCCTACTTTAAATTATCCGCAAGCATTAGGAATGCTATCTGAAAACAGAAAAGCTATTGGTGTGGCAGGGACACATGGAAAAACTACCACCAGTGCTTTATTGGCCTTGGCGATGACTGACTTGGGACTTGATCCTACGGCAATCATTGGCTCGCAGGTGCCACAATTTGCCAATACTAATGCACGGACAGGCAAGGGAGAATATTTAGTGGCAGAAACCTGTGAATATCGTCGGCATTTTTTAAATTTTCACCCCAAAGTAATTATTATTACCAATATTGATGATGATCATTTGGATTATTTTAAAGATCTCGATGATATCATCCAGGCATTTAAAGAATATATAGAACGCTTACCAGCAGGAGGAATTCTGGTTTGTTGTATTGATGATAAAGGCGTACAAAAATTGCTCAAGCTTATCACCCGCACCGATATTAACATTGTCACGTATGGCGAGAGCAAAGATGCTGGTATTCGTATGCTTAACCACTCTGTAGGTAATGAGGAACAGTCATTTCAAGTGGTCATAGAAAAGAAACCCTATGAATTCCATATGCTGATTCCTGGTAAGCATAACTGTCTCAATGCCACCGCAGTGATTGCTTTGACCTGGTCGCTTTTTCATGAAGATTATCCTGAAATCATTCTATCTCTGCAAAAAACCATTCGCGAATTTGCTTCTACTACAAGGCGTTTACAAAGGATAGGCAATTTTAAAGATACAATTATTTTTGATGATTATGGTCATCATCCCACCGAGATAAAAGCAACGCTCAAGGCCCTCAAGGATTTCTACCCTGACCGTTATTTGGTGGTAGATTTTATGCCTCATACGTACACCAGAACAAAGTCTCTCTTTAAGGAATTTTCCCAAGCCTTTCATGATGCTGACATGGTAATCATCAATGAGATTTACGCATCAGCACGAGAAGAACCTATTCCAGAAGTCAGTGGAGAAAGATTAGCTGAAGCCATAAAGCCGTATCAGCAAGGGGTGCTTTATCTTCCTAAAGACCAGGTGAAAAGTTATGTTCAGAAAAAAACATTGCCCAAAAGCATATTTCTCACCATTGGTGCAGGAGACAATTGGAAAATAGGACAAGAATTAATCGCCAATCATGTTTAAAGGTTTCTGGGCAGATTTGTCTCGCCCTATCATTGGACTTTCACCCATGGATGGCGTCACTGATGCCGCTTTTCGCTTTATCGTGGCTAGATATGGTAAATCGCCCATTCATATCACTGAATTTGTATCAGTCGAGGGTATGAATGTGGGTAATCCCGAAAAAGTATTTGCGCCTTTTACATATAGTGAGATAGAAAGACCGGTGGTGGCACAACTGTTTGGCACCAGTGTAAAAGCTTTTTATAATGCGGCGATCATGGTCGGAGAAATGGGTTTTGATGGTGTCGATATCAATATGGGTTGTCCTGCCAAGAATATTTCCGCCCGAGGGGCAGGTGCCGGTCTGATTCAAACCCCGAAACTAGCTAAAGAAATTATTCGCGCTGTAAAAAAAGGCTGTGAAGATTTTTATGCTGGCAGAAGCAGTCAGGATCTAGAATTGCCTCAAGCCACCAAAAGATTTATGGCTGCCAAATGGCAAGCATCCGGTCAAAAAAGAAAACTGCTACCAGTTTCAGTAAAAACCCGCATCGGCTTTGATGAAATTGTCATAGAAGATTGGGTGCGTCATTTGCTGGAGGCAGAACCGGTAAATATTTCTATTCATGGCCGCACCCTAAAACAAATGTACACTGGAGAAGCTGATTGGGAAGCTATCGGAAGGGCTAGTCATATTATCAAAGAAACTGAAACAAGCGTTTTAGGAAATGGTGATATTAAAAATCTTATTGATGCTAAAGAAAAGTTAACTCGATATAACTTAGATGGTGTTTTGATTGGCCGAGCCAGCTTCGGTAATCCTTGGATCTTTCAGTCTTACTTACCCACACTGTCAGAACGCATGCAGATAGCCATCGAACATGCCCACAAATATGAAGAGCTTTATGGACCGGCCTTTTTCCACCCTATGAGAAAGCACCTAGCTTGGTACATGCATGGTTTTTCTGGAGCAAAGGAACTGCGTTTGCAACTCATACAAAGTAACAGTGCGAATGAGGTTGAAAAGATATTAGAGCTGCAAACAATTGAGAATCGTTAATCGTGAATCTTGCAGTCATCCCGAAGTCCCGCCCCGAAGGGGTCCCTTGGGACAGGGATTCGAGGGATCTCTTTGAGATAAAGTTAATGTTTTCATGATTCTAAAACAGCAAAAATGAAATATTTCTTCTTGACTAATAAACGAGCTTACCACGAGATCCCTCGAACGTCGCGTTGCGCCGCTTCGGGATGACACGCCCGGCCAACCATTCACTTTCCGTTAATGCTATTTATGCTAAAATAAAGTGGATCTCATTTGCTTATGAAACATTCTCCTGTTCGCTTCTCATTGTTGTTGGGGTTTTTGACTCTGCTTTTTATCGCGCCGGTAACTTATTCGGCTACAAACATTCCCGAGCCAACGGCGCCAAGCACTTTACGACCAGTTATTGATAGTGTCGATTTTATCGAAGTAAGCAAAAACATTCTTTTTGATGGTAGCCGGTCTATCGAAGACCAGAATGTGATCAATGCTAGATTTCTTTGGGATTTCGGTGACCAATCGGGAGGTAGTGGGGCAGAAATTACTCACAATTATGAAGAACCCGGCGAATACATTGTGGCATTGACCATTCAATATGCTGGTGAGACTCAAAGTATAGAGAAATCTGTATTTGTTTATACCCAAGCGCAAACCATTTTGGTTACTAAAAATCACAACCAACAAGAACTACAAACATTGATTACAACCTTGAAAGAAAAAACTATTTTGGCTCGTATTATTGTCTTGGATGAAGAAATCAGCCAGGATGATCAGAATTTTATTGAGAAAAGTACTTTTATTTTTAGCCTGGCAAAACCAGCTGATCTGGTTATTAGCAAGTATCCTAACCTGCTCAAAGACAAAACTCTTATCATCATTTCCAATGACAATCTCACTACCCTGGAACGCTTAAGTAAAAATAGTTTCGCCAACATCGGCGCTCAAAAGATTATCCTTACCAATACAGACTCTTTGATGCCGAAAGATAGCAATGTACGATCTATGGCTGAAACCACCAATCCTACGGAACTTATTGGTATTCTTACTGATCGCAAAGTTGCTTTCATACAAGTCGATACCCAAGAAAGAATCGGGATTACTAATTTTATGTTAGCTATCACCAATTATTTACGACAGCATGGAGTGCCTGATGTTACTTTATTTTTATTGCTCAGTATCCCTTTAATCGCCACCTTCATTACCTTTTGTCGACAATTCGTGGGTATCGCCACTCTCGGTATTTATACCCCGATGGTATTCACAGTAACTTTCTTGATCATTGGCGGGATCATCGGCAGCGGCGCGTTTATCGTTATCGCTTTGACCAGTGTCGTTCTGCGCAAAATCATGAATAAAATACGTGTCATGTATGTGCCTAAAATGGCGATGCTTCTTATCGGTACTACCCTGGTGATGATCGGGATGTTTGTTTTGGCTTCAATCTTCAAATTGGAGGCTCTGATCAAAGTTGATATTTTCCCACTCATTCTCCTATTAATCATGGGTGAACGCTTTATCAGCTTACAATTGGAACGCGGATTCAAGGCTGCCAGTTTTCTCTTTATAGAGACAATATTAGTGGCTTTGGTTACTTATTTCCTTCTGGAGTGGCAACATGTAAATATACTCGCTTATCCAGAAATTATTTTACTTATGATCCCTCTTAATTATTTAATCGGTAAATGGACGGGACTGCGATTATCTGAACTACTTCGTTTCCGAGACCTTCTAGATACGGCCGAACAAGAAACCGAAGAGTAATTAAATTTTCATGAAATTTCCTACAGGCATTCTCGGTATCAATGCCAGAAATCTCCTCTATATACGACCTTTTAATAAAAAGAAGGCAATACAATTAGCTGATAATAAACTCCAGTCGAAAGCTTTTTTCCAGGCACATAATATTCCCACGGCCAAGGTATACGCGGTTATCAGAAACAAGCAAGAATTAGAATTATTTAAGTTTCGCAACATTCCAGCTAAAAGCTTTGTGATTAAACCCAATCGTGGCTTTGGGGGCCAAGGCATAAAAATAATCTTGGACCGGGCCAGTATCAAAAAAAGAAAAAGTCAGGAGCTCAAGGCCCATATTGCTGACATTCTCGATGGTAATTTTTCGCTAACCAGTGCACCTGACACTGCCATTATTGAACAAAGGATTATTTGTCATCCTACACTCGCTGCATTCAGCTATAAAGGCTTACCAGACATCCGCGTCATAGTTCATAATCTTATCCCGGTGATGGTCATGCTGCGTTTGCCAACCAAAGAATCTGACGGCAAGGCCAATTATCATGCTGGCGGCGCTATTGCTGGTATCGATTTAGCAACGGGAAAAATCACCCATGCAGTCATCAATGGAAAATACGTCACTAGCCTTCCCGGACAGACTCAAAAAATCATTGGTGTACAAATACCCAACTGGGATCAGGTATTACTTACTGCGGTCAAAGCCCAGCTTTATTCTAATATCGGTTACTTGGCTATCGATATAGTGATGAACAAAAAAGAGGAACCTATGGTACTAGAAATGAATGCACGCGGAGGACTCACTATTCAAATTGCCAACAAAGCCAAGTTACGCGAACGCCTCGATCGCATTAAGGGACTGAAAGTAAAGACACCTGAACGCGGTGTGCGTATAGGCAAAGAAATATTCGGCACTCATGAAACCACCCAAACTGTAGAAACTGAAATCGAGCGCATGTCTGGTAAGGAAATCTTGGGCTCATATGAACCCGTTGAAGTAATTGTTGGGAGAAATAAAATGTATCGCACCGTAGCCCTATTAGACACGACGAAGATTTATACCTCGCTCGATAAAAGCGTGGCGTTACAATTGGGATTAATCGATAAACATTACAAAGTTCCTGAAAAACCTGAGTTTTTTTCTATTGTTTTGAAACTAGGCAAGAAGAAAGTACGCACTTTTGCCACTGTAAAAGACTATTCTGATCACACCTACAAAATCGTGGTGGGCCGTAGGAACTTGCGC
>CAZGLA010000016.1:0-1959 GCA_964526575.1 uncultured Candidatus Peribacteria bacterium
TGTGGGTTCAAGTCCCACCGAGCCCACCAAAAATTATTAGTTACCCGTCCATGAAACACAGGCTGGAATCAGCGGGACATATCATGAAAACCAATGTGCCGACTGCACTTGTTGGTACACATATTGGTGATGTGGAAAAAATGCTGCTGAAGAAAACTACCGAATTTGAGTCAATCAGCTACGTGTATATTTTGGACCATGAGCAAAAACTCAAAGGAGTTTTATCTATAAAGGAAATATTTCGTCAACCAAAAGATAGACTTGTGGATAAAATAATGAATACAAAACTCATAGCCGTTCGCTCTCATACCGACCAGGAAAGAGTTTCTTACACTGCTATCAAACACAATCTCAAAGCAATTCCGGTCGTTGATAAAGACGGTTTATTTTTGGGAGCTGTCCTCAGTGACAAAATCCTGAATGTTCTTTACCAAGAGGCTCATGAGGATTTACTGAAACGTGCCGGTATACACAAGGCAGAAGCGAACTATGATAATGTCTTACAAATACCACTATGGCGAGCCCTTAAGCACCGCCTTCCCTGGTTATTTATTGGTTTACTCGGAGGAATACTGGCCGCAAAAATCATCGGTCATTTTCAGGCGACACTGGAAGAAAGCATTATTTTGGCGTCATTCATTCCGCTGATCGTATATATGGCTGATGCCATCAGAACCCAAATGGAAACCTTCATTATCCGTGACCTTGCGATCGACCCTATGCTCAATTTTGGTAAGTATGTTGCCAGACAATTAGCTGTTTTGATGCTTATTAGCTTGATAGTGAGTGGAGCAATATTTGTCAGTATTTATTTATTCCAGCGAGATCTAAACATAGCCATGATATTGGGCACTGCATTGTTTATTGCGATTTCTTCATCATTCGTTACCGGTTTACTTATTCCCTATTCTCTAGAGAAATTAAAAGTCGATCCGGCCAATGCCAGCGGTCCTCTTGCTACGATTATTCAGGATCTGTTAAGCGTGACGATTTATTTCTTAGTGGCCTCGCAATTGCTTTAACGGGAGATCAGATACTAATTGGGCAAAACAAAACTCTTGATCGATTCTTCCAAATCACTGATAGAGACTGATTCCTCACCGACAGCAGTCAGTGTATAAATCATGCCTTTATTATCTACCATTGCTTGACGGAAAAAGGTCTTTTTATTGTCGGTACTAGTTCTCTCATATTTCCACATCGCTGTATCTTGATTATTCACTTTCACTTTATCTGCTTGGAAGTTCAAATTAATACTCGTGTTTTTGAGCGTATCTTCGTTGGCTTTCTGTAGAGCAAGGAAGTCATTGTTACCCAGCGATTGAATGCCAATAGTCAAAGTTCCATCGACACGTTTTAAGGAACGGTTGGCATGAGAAATAGTCACCAACATACTTTTATCTTCAGTACTAACAATCCATTCCTGCGGATAACGAATACTAATGCCATGACCCTCGTAGAGTGGCATAGTTTGACCACATGCCACCAAGAGTAAGCTAAACGCTACGATAAAAAACTTCTTAAAGTGAGACATAGTTTCAATAACGAATGAAGGCGCGCCATGTACCGGCTGGTACGTGGAGCGGGAAACGAGACTCGAACTCGCGACCTTCTCCTTGGCAAGGAGACGCTCTACCAACTGAGCTATTCCCGCGAATATCCTGACACGCAATCAAGCTATGAAATTACTATGGAAATGTCAAATATAATGATAGTATGGTTCCTTTACGTTTTAGAAGTATTCTATGCTCAATATTGAAAAAGAAATAGATCAAGAGCTTCTGAAGATACTACAGGAGATACCATTCTAACTGGTAAAGATTTAGAGGGCATCTATGAAATGTGTCCCCGTACACATATCATTCCTGCTTATATCGAAGAGACAGGGAAGTCTCTCAAGCTCTGGGGTGAAAGAATGTATTATCAGGAAATTCAAGAAGCCCGAGGTATTTGTAAGCA
>CAZGLA010000017.1:0-9610 GCA_964526575.1 uncultured Candidatus Peribacteria bacterium
TTTACATATCCCGGTGAAATTAATGTGGTTGACAAAGAATTTAGGTAAATAGTCTATAATAATTTCATCGATTCGTGAAATTTAAAAGTTAGAAAATTTATTTTTATAATGAATTATCTGAAATAGATAAACTCATTGCCGGTTTACAAAAAGTTCGGGAAATTTTTAACCCTTCACCTTAACCTACTATCTTGTCATCTCGAGCTTTGTCGAGAGATCTCCATGTTATACTTTGTTGATATAACCGCTTATAGCATTGAGATTCCTCGATCCCGCATTGCGGGACTCGGAATGACAGCGACTACAACTCTAACTATGAACCCTACCTACAATCGTAACCAAATCGGCGATCGGCCTTTGACAGTCAAAGAAGAGATATACAAAGAAAATATCTTGGATCATTATCGCGAACCTCATAATTTCGGCGAAATGAGTAATGCTGACATTCAACATCGTGAATTTAATCCTCTCTGCGGTGATGAGATTACTGTTTTTATGCATTGCAAAGGCAATAGAGTTTCTCAGATTACATTTTCCGGGCATGGCTGTGCTATAAGCCAGGCTGCAATGTCGATGTTAACTGACACATTAACAGGAAAAACACTCAAAGATATTGAAAAAGTTACTCCTGAAAATGTACTCAAAATGTTGGGCATTCCTATTGGCGTCGTACGTATGAAATGTGCAATACTCGGTTTAAAAACTGTTCATAGAGGAATCTCTGAGTATTACAAATCTTAAAATATGAAAAAAGGATTATTACTAGAAAACATCCATGTCGGTGTCGGTGACAAAGAAATCATAAAAGGCATCTCAGTTGAAATCTTGCCGGGGAAAGTGCATGCGCTCATGGGACCAAATGCTTCTGGTAAAAGCACTTTGGCTAATACACTCATGGGACACCCTAAATACCAATTATTAAAGGGGAAAATCATTCTCAATGGTAAAAATATCACCAAGCTTGCTCCTCATGAAAAAGCCAAAGCTGGCCTTTTTCTTTCCTTGCAGTACCCTCCAGAAATTGGCGGTGTCACTGTAAATAATTTCTTACGTGCGGCTTGGCAAGCAACTCATAAAAAGAAAATATCGGCTATGGATTTTTATCATCTCCTACAAGCAAAATTAAAAATGCTGCATCTCGAGGAAAGTTTTATCCAAAGAGAATTGCATTTTGGTTTCTCCGGTGGCGAAAAGAAAAAATTAGAAATATTACAAATGTTGGTACTCGAGCCAAAATACGCCATCCTAGATGAAACTGATTCTGGTTTGGACGTTGACGCCCTCAGAACTATCGGCAAAAGTCTCAAATATCTCAGCAAAACAAAAAAGGTGGGGATTCTGATTATCACTCATTACAATCGCTTTTTGCATCATATAGCCCCCGATAAGGTCCACATTCTATCAAAGGGAATCATCGTGAAATCAGGAACAAAGGCTCTAGCCAAGGAAATAGAGAAGAAAGGCTTTAACAAGATAGGGAGTAGGGCGTAGCCCCAAAAGGGACCCGTGGGTCGAGGAGCGAAGAGGGAATACATAAACCCTACTCCCTGCGCGCTCTTCGCTATTCCCTGTTCTCTGAATTTTGTGCTACAATGTAATGAATACAAAAATAAATAATCATGACTGCGTCCCCTCGTATAGACCCTTTGAAGACAAAATCACGTAAAGCTGATGTGATTGCTTATTTGCTTAAGCATAAGGCACTCCGAGACTTTTCTGCTCAAGAACTGGATCGCCTGCCACTTTCGGTTTTGCTTACTGAGAAGATGTCACTCGAGAAACAAGAACGCGACGGCAAAAGTCCTGAAGCATTGACCGCTATCGACTTTATTTTGCGTGATCGCAATAATTTTTTCTCTCGCAGTGATTTGGAACTCATATGTGATGAAGATCTGCTCAATGAAGAAGCCCAGTTACGGGAAAAAACGAGAGCCGCCGCTCAGCATTCGATTATTCAAATCTTTTCTTTACAATAAATGTTAGCTACTAAATCAAAACAAACATAAATTACTTTATGGCAAACAATGCAAATGCCCGTTCACTCGAGACCGGCCCAGAACAACAACCACAAAAACCACAGGCTGCCCTTACAGGTGCTGAAATAGTGCAGCTAAAAAAAGACGCAGCTGAAATACACAATATTCTGCAGAGAATGCCACCAAAGGCAATGAAGGTTGCTGAACTAGAGCTGGAAAAACTTCAGGAGACGCTTCGCACCAGCCTAAATGACCTTCGAGGTTGGGCTAATGGTGTCTTGGGTAAAGCACGGGAGGCATTCAAAAGGCCACCTCCCCCAGACATTCAAAAACAGCAAATCGAATTTATCGATAGCTACATAGCCAATGACAAAAATGAAGCGAAACTTTCGGCAGACGATCGCACAAAGCTTCGCTCTAGGATAGAAGAACTAGTCACAAATGAAAAGAATCCCCAAGTTATTGCCGAAAGAATTAAAGCTATTTTGGCTGAGCATGGTGCGCGCATGAAACAAATGGAGGAAATAGCTCGCAAGATGCAAATAGACTTGGGCTTAAAACTGCCCGAGGACAAAGACAGGAAACAAGCCATGGCATCCCTAGAATATCAAAAAACTGTTTTAGAGAGACAGAAAAGAGATAAGTTAGAATCCCTGCTGGTAATAATGGGAGAAAAATTGCCCCCTGAGGAAGAAAGAGTTTTTAATAAACTTAAAAAACAAATGGAAGCGGTATTGGCGCAAGAGTTCGAGAAATTGGTTAAAATGGGATGGGCTGAAATAGATCCTAATGGTCAAAGGCGATTAACAAGCGCGGGCCTACTTGGAGCACAACCAATCAAAGAATATTTGAAACGATTTCCAGAAAAACGAAGAAACAGGATCGAGATATTAAAAAAGGAGGCAAGTGATATTGATAAGCTTTTGGCAGAAAATACCAAGAAACTAAAAGCTCTCAAAGCTGTTCCACCACCCCCTCCAGCGGCAGCATTCAAGAAAAAGCCAGAAAAGGTTGCATCAGTTCCCCCACCAATACCTGAAAAAGCACTCAAGAAAAAACCGGAAGTACCTTCAGAGGTATCTGCACCAAGAAAAGAAATAGAAAAGTTTGATAAAGAAATTCTTAATTTACAACAAAAAATTGAGACCACACAAAAAGAAACAGAACAAATCAAATTACTAGCCTCGAAGGGACATTTGAGCAAAGAAGAAGTGATAAGGATTGCTGAAATGAAAAACAAATACAAACACTTCGATAACCCACAGCAGATTGGTATGCATGTACCTAATCGCGAATCAAAGATTCAAGAAATATTAGAAGCAAAGAAGTCGTTACAAAATCCAGAAGCAGCTAAGCAAATTGAAATCTATGAACGGATCTATGCCCTGGAAGAGAAAGTACGGCATTACGAAAAAGATATAAGTAATCTCAAATATAGAAAAGATGTTGCCGAAGACAATCTCCGGATACTAGCAAAGCGTGCTGCACCTGAAGAAGTTACTCAGATATATAAGAGAGTCCCGGTGGCTCCGCCTCCATCTGAAGGGTTTAAAAAGGCACCAACGCCCCTACGCGTGGTGCCCCCACCACCCCCTCAAGAAGCCCTGAAGAGAAAACCGGCGATTGTTCCCCAAAAAACAGAGCCAATAATGGCAGAAGAAGAAGAGACAAGCGCAGTACGAAAAAGATCAGGTCCACTTTCAGATAATCAAAGTATAGTAACAAAAAGTGCTTTGGAGAAACTACAAGACTCTTCGCGGTCTGGTCTTTTGCCTGTTGCTCAAGTGTTTGAAGATGCTAAGGACAATGCTACTGCTGCAAAACTTAAGAATGCTCAAATAGAACTCACAAAACTCATGCAACGTGCAGAGAAAAATAATGACCTGATCCACATGCAAGGTCTCAAAAATATCTTGGGATCAATCAAAGAAACATTAAGCAAACAAGACCCGGCACTCTATCAGACCATCGAGCAAAAAGTTAAAAGATTTGTGGCAGTACAAAATATGAAACAGAAGACAATTATCTATAAAGAAATCAAAGAGACTGAAACCATGGATATGGGTGAAGTATTGGACAAATTACAGAGAGCAAAAGGTTCCGGGATTCCAGCAGTAAGTGAGTTTTTAGAGAACACTGGTAATAATGACCTAGCAGAAGTACTTATGATTGATGATTTAAGAGTTATAAAATTTATGAAAGAGGCAGAAGAAAAAGAAGATATGATTGATATTGAACATCCCATCGACAGTACGATCTCTACACCCTTCAACAAATTATTGACTTCAATCAAGGAAACCCTTAGTGTATATCCCCCTCTTGCTCAAGTAGTAGAAAAAAAGATTCGTAGTCTTGTCGCCGAACACAATAAGAAAGTCGAGGCTAAGATTACATCAGAACAAGAGCCACCTATGGCAGCGGCCGCATAAATACCAATATTTTATGGATATCACTATATCATCGCTAGAAAAAAAAGAATTTGAAGACTTGTTGACGATATCTGCTGTTCATACGGACACCAAAACAATCATTATGTCTCAATTACAAGCAGATAAAATTGCTAGTGATACGTTCTTTGAATTGCTTAATATTTTACGTGAAGAAGATCGTCTAGATCGTGAAATGCAACAAAATGTCGCAGAATTGGCTGATTTTGATCCTGAGGCATATACCAGATATCTTCAACGTATGATTGAGTCTGAAATCGAGAAATATCTAGCAGAAAAAGCAGCATAATTAAGTTCTAAATTCTAGGTTCAAAGTTCTAAGTTACAATAACCTGGGCTTTTTGAATAAAAACAGCAAACAAAAGCCCTATTTCTCTATTTCCCATTTCCTATTTCCTCACAAAATATGATATAATGAATTGATACATCCATATCAAAACCAATGAACAATCTTTACCTCCCAATTTTGCTGTCCCTCCTTGGACTTTTTGTGGCATGGAAGCTTTTTAAGTGGTATTTGAGTAAACGTCGAGAAAATAGGAACAAAGAAAGAGCGGCAAAATTGCAGTATTACTTGGTGACTATTCCCAAGGCTGACCCCAACAATAAGCCTGGTGATTTCAAAGAGATTAGCGCCATCATGGAACAAGTGCTCACGGCCATCAACAAAACTAAAAAGGGTGGTTTTGCAGCAACTTGGAATGATGAAAACTATTTCGGTTTTGAATTATCAGCCAAAAACTTCAGCAACAATCCCGACGGCTGTCAGATTGATTTCTTTATTATTGCCTTACCGGAATATTTAGGTTTGATCCAAAAACAAATCACCGCCTTTTATACTGATGCCAATATCGAAATCGTTGAACGTAAAGATCAGTCAATTTTCTGGGAAGGAAATGAAAGTTACGCTAGCACTCTCACCGTAGAAAAAAGTTGGATTTTTCCCCTTCGTACTTTCAAAAATCTGAGCGCTGATCCAATGAATAGCGTAATCAATCCTTTGGGGCAGCTGGAAGTCGATGAAGGCTCAGCCATCCAGCTGTTATTGATGCCTGCTGATCCAAAATGGACCAACAAAAGTCTCAAGTCTGTCGGTCGTATCCGTGATGGTAAAAAGATTGATGGTAATAAATTTCTCATGGCCTTGGCAAAGTTCATGGGTACCTTTTTCAAGAAAGAAAAAGAGGGTGGCGGAGATAAACATACTCCCACTGATGTAGAGCAAGAACAAATGAAGATGATCAATGAAAAAGCGAGAAAAGTGGGCTTCAAATTTGTGTTACGAGTAATTGCATCAGCTAAAACTGCTGAAAACGCCCAAAGTCACGTAGAAACATTAATCAGCTCATTCGGCCAATTTTCTGATCCCGCTCTCAATGAAATTGTAGTTTTTGACAAACTCGACTCTGAAAAAACCCTGAAGGGTTACAAAGCCTTGGCTATGGGGTCCTCCGACAAATTGCCGATTCTTAATACTGAAGAAGTTGCCAGTATTTTTCATTTCCCCAATAGCCACATCAACAATAATCCTTTCATTCATTGGCAGAATTTCCGTATTGCTGCCGCTCCAGCTGTATTACCAAAAGAAGGCGTATTACTTGGCTACAATGTCTATCGTGGTAATTCTCGTGACATACGCATGAATTTCGTAGATCGTTTCCGTCACTTCTACATCATTGGTCAAACTGGTATGGGTAAATCCGTACTGCAAAAAGCATTGGTCAAGCAAGACATGCTCGCCGGGCACGGCCTCTGTGTCATCGACCCTCACGGAGAATTGGTCGATGATTGTATGGAATGGATACCGCCTGAACGTATGCAAGATGTTATTGTCTTCGACCCTTCTGATGGCAAAAATCCTTTAGGCATCAATATCTTGGAAGCTAAAACAGTCGAAGAAAAAGATTTTATCGCTTTGGACGCGATGAATATGATGATTGGACTTTTCGGCGCGGAAATTTTCGGCCCGCGTATTCAAGATTATTTCCGTAACGGTTGTCTGACTCTCATGGATGACGAAGACGAAGGCGGAGCACTTACCGATATCGTACGTCTTTTTACCGATGAAAAATGGCAGCAGTACAAAGTAAGTAAGATCAAAAATCCGATTGTTAAATCTTTCTGGACCAAACAGATGGCCGCTACCGGCGCTCGAGAAAAAGAAGAAATGATTCCTTTCTTGGCAGCGAAATTTGGTGCTTTCGTTACCAATACCACAATGCGTAATATCGTGGGCCAGACTCACTCTAGTTTCGATTTTAGTGAAGCAATGAATAGCAAGAAACTTATTTTTGTAAAATTGGCCAAGGGTCTTATCGGTGAAATCAATGCCAATCTTTTGGGTATGATTTTCGTTAACAAAATCCAGGTCGCAGCTATGCGCCGTGCCAGTATCCCTAAAGATGAGCGTCAGCCATTCTTTCTTTACGTGGATGAATTCCAAAATTTCGTCACTGATGCTTTTGAAAGCATTCTCTCTGAAGCCCGCAAATATAAACTGGGTTTAATCATTGCTCATCAATATATTGCTCAGTTGGTCAAGGACGGTAATGAAAAAGTAAAAAACGCAGTATTTGGTAATGTCGGCACCATGCTCAATTTCAAAATTGGTGCGCAAGATGCTGAATATATGGAAAAAGAAATGGGACCGGTATTTAGTGCCAATGATCTCATCAATCTGCGCGGATTCAATGCCTGTCTCAAAATGTCCGTCGATAATATCATTTCGCCGCCATTTAGTTTAAACACCATCAAAGACTTCGACAAAGGTAACAAGGAAATTACCAAGGTGGCAACTGAAGCCTCCCGACTCAAATATGGTCGCGATGTCCGTTTTGTCGGGCCAGAAATTCTTGCTCGTTTAGGAGATGTCGACATCAGTAATCTTGCTTAAAGTATGAACGAAAACGCTACCCCAAAACAAGTCGCCTCCCCTGTCACTGAACCCAGTCTAACCGAATGGATAGTGCCACCAAGCCCCGCTGAAGAAAGAAAAGCAATTGCTAAACTCTTTGAAAGTTTCCTGGTTATTAAAATGCAAAGTGGGGCTATTGAAGTAGATCCTGCCAAACAAATCGCCGAGCTCTTTGTGAATATTTTCAAAGATGCCACTTCCAATGAACGTTTAGAGGCAGCTCTTGATGAACTTAATAAGCAAAATGATGTACTTTTAAGAGGGTTTTATCTCCGGGTAAGTGAAATGCGCTTAAAACCGGTGACAGCTAAAATCTATGATTTCATGGTTGAACTCGTACATTTGGGAAAAATTAACGAAGCACGCAGCCTATACGCTCTCTATAGTAGTGGAGAAATCAAAAGTACCAATGATCTTTTGGAAATAGAAAAGCAAATGGTCAGCAGTAAAGAAATCAGTACTGCCGCTGAAAAAATCGCCAGCTTCCTCAAAAGCCAAAATAAAACTGCTGAGGCAGAAAAATTAAATGAAGCGATTGCGAGTGGCGCCCTTAAGACTTTGGAAGATCTCAAGCCATGGGAAACAATGATTATCACAGCACCGGGAGGAAGTGATGTTATAAAGACAACTGCACAAACCAGTTCAGAGTTCAGCCTTCGTCCCGAGCTCAGGCCGAGGGGAGTGCAGAGTGCAGTAAAGACGCAAGATCTTGCGCCCCAACTGCAAGCCCAACTGGAACAACCGAAAATAACAACCCAACCACAAGATATGAACTTTGGGCAAAGAGCATGGGAAGGAGTCCATAGATTGGACCAACAATTAAGGAAAATGCTGGGAATGAGATAAACTTGATCTTGATCTTACCATTCAAGATCCCTATACTCCCGTTGTATTTAACCATTTCTCCCGTGTTACGCATCCGTTTAGCTCGTGTCGGCCGACAAAATCAACCACGTTACCGAATCGTTGTCACTGAACACACTCGTCCAGCCAAGAGTAATTATAATGAGGTTTTAGGTAATTATTTGCCTACAGAAAAGCCAAAAAAACTCGTTATCGACTTGGATCGTTTCAAGTATTGGGTAAGTCGTGGTGCCAAACCAACTCAAACTGTAGCTGATCTGGTCAAACGCGTTTCTTAACCTTCCTGTATGTCTGCTGAAGAAAAAGTATCTTCTGATCTCGCCTTTTTAGAATACATACTCAAAGCCATTGTCGATTTTCCTGACCAAGTCAAAGTCACTCGCACTATTGATCAGTTGGGTGTTTTGCTCACGGTAGAATTAGCTAAGCAGGATATGGGGACAGTCATCGGTAAGAATGGCCAAACTGCCAAGGCTTTGCGCGTGCTTTTACGTGTGATCGGAGCCAAAGAGAATGCACATGTGAATATGAAAATCCTCGACAATGATAAAAGTGAAACTCAAGTGGCACTGGAAGATGTCGCTAATTAAATTATCTCAAATTAAATAACCCTTGAAATTCTATGTTTCGTTATCTCGCCCAAATTGGCATAGCCAACCCTCCCGGTTTACCTGTAGTAGATCTCTCTGTTTCTGATAGCGGTTATAGTGTTCTAGAACTCATAAATAAAGGTATTGCCTTGGCTATTTTGTTAGCAGGATTTCTTTCTATCGTTTTCATGCTTTGGGGCGGTATTAAGTTTATTGTCTCCGGAGGCAAAGAAGACAAAGTAAAAAGTGCTATGCATACCATTCGCTATGCAGTTATTGGCCTTATAGTGACGATTCTCTCTATCACAGTGATCAATCTCATTGGTCGCGTCTTCAATCTGCAACTCGTTAATTACTTGAGCTATGATGGTATAATTAACACCATCAATAGTCTGTTCTCTACTACCACACCAAGCCGATAATCAATTCAGAATTCAAAATTAAATTATGATTTTCCCTTATTTAGTAGCTGTAGGTAGTTCCCCCAGTCCACCGGGAAGCCCCATATTACCGAGACTGCCCGGAGGTAGAGATGCTATTACTGCTGAAAATCTGCGAAATATCAGCGTCACACCGGTTACCAATATAGATACCGGGGTTCTAATCAATGAAGTAGTTGCTTATGCCATCATCTTGGCTGGCTTTCTTTCTATAGTCTTCATGCTTTGGGGCGGGATTCAATATATAGTTTCTGGCGGCAAAGAAGATAAAGTAAAAAAGGCTACTGGCACTATTCGTTACGCCATTATTGGCTTGATCGTGACTATATTATCGGTCAGTGTTATCAATCTGGTAGGACAGGTTTTCAATTTACAGTTA
>CAZGLA010000018.1:0-3286 GCA_964526575.1 uncultured Candidatus Peribacteria bacterium
CATCGCGCTTCAGTGAAGGACTATATCCTGAGGTCAAAATCTCAGTTGCTGCAGTAGATATGCAAAAATTTGGTACCAGTACTATGGATAAAAGATTAGCTGCCACAGACAAGCATTATCTTTTAGTTCCCGGTACCCGAATGTATCAATATACAGCTATAAATTTCGAAGAAGCCTTAGCTATTGTAAAAGCTAAGTTCCAGAAGAATATTACCGTAAAGGGCATTGAGTTATCTCAAGACAATTATGCTGCCGGTGCTTATCCATTTTCTAAGGCAGTCTGGTATAGCCCTTTTGAAAAAACCGGACTCACCTATGAACAATGGTATGCGATGAAAGTGACCAGTATGATTGAGGAAGGATATCTACAGAACAAAATTGTGAATTAAGAATCGAGAACTGGAACGCCTGTCCGCATATGTGGGATGGGCGTTTTTTGAGCTGTGTCATCCCGAAGCGAATCACGAACATGTTGGTTATATAGAATATTCTTGCCAAAAGAGGGATGAGTTCGAGGGATCTCTTTGCGATGTAGCATATATAATATTTAAAACTACCAAAGATGAAAATATTCTTCTTAACACTTCGACTTCGCTCAGTGCAGGCTACCGAACAGGCCTTACCACGAGATGCCCCGAATCCCGCTCCGCGTGACTTCGGCATGACACGATGATCCCACAAAAGCGCGACCCGGATGACAAGTGTTTACATTCACGATTCACAACTCCCTGGCCTGAGCGTATCGAAGGCACGATTCACGATTATTTTAAAAAGACTCTCCAGGGTAAATCCCAGAGAGTCTTTCTTTAGTCGACTGAATTAATTCTCTTAAATCTCAGCGATAAACTCACAGTCCACGGTGTATTCTGTAGAAATAAGCGGTGTCCAACCATCAGATCCGGAAGGGATAAGCTGTACCACAAAGTCTTCAGAAACAGTGATATCTGAAGTCTCACTATCTACATTGAAGAAATTATCATCAAATTTCCAAGTCTTTACATTGCCTTTTACAGTACCACTAATTGTATTACTGCCGGCACTGAGACTTAACTTGCTACTGAGGACATCGGTGATACCACGATCATTGTTATCTTGAACAGCACCGACGACGACCATTTCAGCATTTTGGAGATCAGGGTCATTTTCATCGATAGTCATCTTCTTCTGAGTGACATCGATTTCCATATGACTGGGTGAACCCATATTGTCCGAAGAAGAAGAAGCCTTAAATTCAACTTCTATCATAGGCACATCAACAGTTTCACCGGAATCAGGCTGTACTCGGATCACCACATTGTCAGTGGTGGTCACAGGATCGTCTGCTTCATACGTACCGACATAGACACCACTCCAATTGCCAATCTCTACAGGATCACTGAAGTTTCCTGAAGGACCCTCGACACGACTCAAAGTCAGGTCAAGATCGCCAATAGGGTTTCCATCCAAATCAGAAACTTTGATGACAATGGCTTGTTTTTCGCCATCAGCCAACTCCGGAGAACCGGCATAAGCTTGAACAATAATCTCAGCGCTAGCGTCAGTTTCCATCATCGTGCGATCACGAATACTCTTGGTGGTCATGGAAGTGGTAAGTCCTTTATAAAGATCGCTATCACTGGTAGAACCACCGGTAGTGGTAGTTGTAGTTACCGGCACATCACCAGACCAAGGAATAATACCGGAAGGAGCATCACTATCGTCTGGATTGGGCTCGACAGAAACCATAACTCTATCAACTGTAAGCAGATCTACCGGCAATTGCACACTTCTAAATGTCATTCTACCACCGGCACCACTGAATACACCGGCCGTGTTGTGCACGTCATGACCAAATGCATTTTCGGTGACATACCAAGCTTCATACGACCAACCAATGCTTCTAATATCAGGTAATGTAGGGAAATCGATATTGAGGATATTATTACTCGTACCAGTGGCAGTAATGTACGCTCGTGCATCACTACTGAGGAATCCGGTAGCAAAATCCACATCGAATATATCACCGGAATGATCAATACGACCCTTCACTACCATAGTAGCTCCGGGAGTACTGTTTTCATCACCATTAGGTTCGATACTGATAGCAATATCAGTAGCATCTGCAAAATCCATAGGGAAATTGAAATTGGCACTGATAGCTATGCCACGTTCATCAGCTAAACTGACACCATCACGGACATTGAAGCGACCGGCAGAATGTAAACCGGCGCTATCTTTCACCCACAATTCATACATAAATCCACCGGCAAGACGAGGGAAACGTTCCACGGTAAGCTCAAAACGAGTACGAGCAGTGTTGGGCTCTACATGGGCACGAGGTAAAACATAGTTAAATGCCAAAGGGAATTCTTTCTTGATAACGCCCACTGCCGGAGCACGCGGTGGTAAAGTACCAGCCTTCGACATCAAACTGCGGCTTACTATCTTGGCCATTTGTTCACGAGTCACATAATCATTGACCCCAAAGGTAAATGCATTGTAACCACTGATAACATTCAAATTGTACAGAGTCTCTACATGAACATAGAATGTCTGACTGGTAGGAACATCACTAAAATGAGGACCACCAGCTGTATTGGTCATAAAAGCGAAAGCACCAACAATCATCTTACTAAATTCTCCTCGAGAGATATTATTACTTGGTCGAAATGTACCATCAGCATAGCCGCCGACTATCCCTCTATTGGCTAAGGTTTGAACATAGACATAGAATGTATTGCTTGAAGAAACATCTGGGAATCTCTGACTGCCAGAAGTATCAACCGTCATATTATTAGCCAGAACAACGATCTTCGCCATTTCTCCCCGAGTAAGATTGTTTCTGGGAAAAAATAAACCATTACTTCCGGAAACAATGCCTTTTGCTTCAAGATCAAGTATATATGTAGCAAATTCTCCTCCGGATACATCAGAAAAAGCCGCTTGGGTTACAGGCACAAGCATTGATGCACCGACAAGAATTGAAGCAAGAATACGAAAGGCACGACGCAAATTGAACATAGAAATAAGGGGTTAGATTAAGATTAATTTTGGCTCATTGTAAGCCTGATTTTCATTTTTAAGCAGAGGAAAGCCAAAACAACTCTTTACATGTTTCACGCTCCATATTCAAATACGCTTACCCTCGTAACTACGTTACATCGGGAATTGAGAATCGAGAATCGTAAATCGTGAATTATCTTAACAATTGAAAAAATTCTTTAATACTACCGGACCATCCCTACCACGAGATCCCTTCCCTCGACGCACTCGGGACAGGCTACCGTCGCGTTGCGCCGCTTCGGGA
>CAZGLA010000019.1:0-2632 GCA_964526575.1 uncultured Candidatus Peribacteria bacterium
AAGTCACTTTTGTACGAAGAATTGAGTTACTAAAAAATCGTGAATCGTAAATCGAGAATCGTGAATTTATTTTACAATTGAAAATTATCAATGAAAACCAGAACGACATTCTTTGGTACTCCTCAGTTTGCGGTGCCTATACTGGAAATGCTTACACAGCATCCTAATATTGAGTTAGTTTGTGTAGTCGCTCAGCCCGATAAGCCGGTCGGAAGAAAGAAAGTCATGACTCCCCCACCAACCAAAGATTTAGCTATTAAAAATAATATTCCTGTATTTCAGCCGATAACCCTTAAGACTGAAGAGGCATTAGAGACGATCAAAAAATACCAGCCAGAATTAATTGTCTTGGCTGCTTATGGGAAAATCATTCCGGAGAGCATTTTGAATTTACCAAAATATAAATGTCTGAATGTGCATCCCTCAGCGTTACCTCAATATAGAGGTGCTAGTCCCATTCAATTTGCTTTACTCAATGGCGAACAAAAGACTGCTGCGACAATTATGCTTATGGAACCAACCCTGGATACTGGACCGATATTGGCTCAAGAAGAGGTTCCTATTGATCCCAATGAAGCTTATCCAGAACTTACCGATAGATTAGCAAATATTTCCGCAAAGCTTTTAGATAAAGTCCTTCCAGATTGGTTAGAAGGAAAGATTACCCCGAAACCACAAAATGAAAACCAAGCTACATTTAGCAAAATTCTTACCAAGGAAGATGGGAAAATTGATTGGAACAGAACTGCTGAGCAGATTCACAATCAAATTCGTGCTTTTACTCCTTGGCCAGGTACCTATACAACTTTAAATGGAAAATTATTCAAAATACTTAAAGCTAAACCCTTTGAGACAACAGAAATACGCGGCACACCAGGAATCATCTATTATCAGGACAACAAACAATTACTTATTTCTTGTGGTGAAAGTAGCGTTTTAGAGGTCGAGGAACTACAATTGGAAGGTAAAAAAGCTATGAGCGCTGCGGACTTTATGCGTGGTTATCCGAATCTGGCTTATGCTGTGCTTGCCTAAGCAACTCCTCAATACGGTCAACATATGCTGCTGTCTCATCAAGAAGAAAGTGGATTCTAGGAATAGTCTTGGTTGTTAGCACTTCGCGGAGGGCAAAATGAACATTTCGGCTCTGATGACGTAACTTTTTTAGGATTAATTGAGGACTTTTACTGCTTACATAGGAAGATACCCACACTTTTGCTTCAGCTAAATCAGGAGTAACTTCTACACGCGTTACCGTTAATAAACCTATTTCAGGCTCATGAAATTCTTGTTCCAAAAATTTACCAATATACTCTTTGAGTACTTGATTTATTTGCTTGAGACGACGACTTTCAGGCATACGGGTTCATCAACTACGTTAAAGAAATAGCGATTTTTTCTTGCGTGAAACATTCTACAATGTCCCCCACTGCCAAGCGAACATTCCCTTTTAGTTTGAGACCACATTGTTCTCCTGCTAGAACCTCCTTCATTTCTTCAGGTCCGAGCTGAACTGTTTTTACCTCCATATCGCCAACAATATTTTCACCGCGATAAATTTTAGCAAAGGCATCTTTGACCATTTTACCTTCAGTCACATCACCACCAACTACCTGCTCACCCTTTCCATCAAAGAAGATCTTCAGTACTTTGAGTCTTCCCACAATCACCTTACGTACTTCCGGTTCTAGCATACTGAGTAATACTTTCTGAACTTCATCGAGCAAATGATAAATAACATCAAATGTAGTAATTTTTACTCTTTCTTGATCAGCACTTTTTTGTACTGAAATGGGAATCTGCACACTGAAACCAAAAATGGAGCCATGACCAGCAGAAGCGATCATGACATCAGAATTCGTAATGTTGCCGGTGCCGGCATAGATAATTTTTACAGCAATCTTTTCTGCAGGCAAACTGAGTAGAGCATTACGTAGAGCTTCGAGAGAACCTTTGGTATCAGCCTTGATCACTACTTTCAATTCCTTGACTCCTTCTTTCTTCGTTTGAGAAATTCCGGATAGCATATCTGACTGTTTCTCACTGGTAGATTTTTCTACCATCGCTTGCGCTTCTTTCTTACTAGCAACTACGCGGAGTATATCACCGGCGTGAGGAACCTTCGACAATCCGGTAATTTGTACTGGAGTGGAAGGACCAGCAGACTCAATCTTTTCACCGCGATCATTGATCAATGTGCGGATTTTGCCAAAAACATTACCGATGACAATATCATCGCGCATGCGCAGTGTTCCCGTATGTATAAGTACCGTAGCTACCGGACCCTGACTGGTGTCAAGACGGGATTCAATAATTGTACCCACAGCCGGACGATTGGGATTCGCTTTCAGATCTTGCATATCAGCGACCAAAAGGACCAACTCCAATAGTTCATCAATACCTGTCCTTTTTACCGAAGAGACTTCAGCACAAACAGTCGATCCACCCCATTCTTCTACTGCCAGACCAATATCAGCCAATTCTTTTTTGACGCGATCAGGATTGGCATTTTCTTTGTCGATTTTGGTGATGGCGACAACGACAGGCACACCGGCCGCTTTAGCATGTTCATAAGCTTCGATAGTTTGTGGTTTCACACCATCATCAGCAGCGACCACCAGAATAGCAATAT
>CAZGLA010000020.1:0-2744 GCA_964526575.1 uncultured Candidatus Peribacteria bacterium
CTCTTGCCTTTAGCTTGTCTTGTAACCCGATATAGTTAAGACGGTAAGCAGTGATAGCTTCGTGAATATTTGTGAAAATCATTTTGCTATCTTCTTTCCCATCTTTGGTCAAATAATAACAACCTAGTACCATATCCTGAGAAGGAGTAATCACTGGACTACCATCAGATGGTTTAAGTAAGTTCTTGGAAGAGAGCATGATAGTGTGTGCTTCTTCTTGGGCTTGTTTGGAGAGAGGTAAGTGTACAGCCATCTGATCACCGTCGAAATCGGCGTTGAAGGCAGAACAGACAAGAGGATGAACTTGAATAGCCTTACCTTCGATCAAAACTGGTTGGAATGCCTGAATACCGAGACGATGTAGTGTCGGAGCACGGTTGAGAAGTACATAATGATCTTGAGTAATCTCTTCCAAAGCATCCCATACTTCAGAGCGTTCCCATTCAATGAGTTTCTCAGCATTCTTGATATTGTGAGCATGACCCTTTTCAATCAAGTTGCCGATGATAAATGGCTTAAAAAGTTCCAGGGCCATTTTCTTGGGTAAGCCACATTGATGGAGCTTTAATTTCGGACCAACGACGATAACTGAACGACCGGAATAATCCACACGTTTACCCAGTAAGTTTTGGCGGAAACGTCCTTGTTTACCTTTGAGCATGTCTGAAAGACTCTTGAGCTGCAGACGAGATGAACCAGTCTTGGTAACTGCGCGACCAGCACGGGCAGAATTATTGATCAAAGCATCGACTGCTTCTTGCAGCATGCGTTTTTCATTGCGACAAATAACTTCAGGAGCGCCAATTTCCAATAAACGTTTAAGACGATTATTACGATTAATAATACGACGATAAAGATCATTGAGATCAGAAGCTGCATAGCGACCACCATCCAAGGGGACCATAGGACGGAGATCGGGAGGAATGACTGGCAATACATTCATAACCATCCATTCCGGTTTGATGCCAGCCTTGACCAGATTACCAACAAGCATCATGCGCTTGCTGATTTTTTTACGTTTTTGACCTTGAGCTGACTTCAGCTCTTCGCGTAATTCACGAAGTAATTTTATAAGATCAATATTTTGAATAACGTCACGAATGGCCTGCGCTCCAATCCCAGCACGGAATACATGACCGAACTTCATTGACAGATCGCGATATTTTAGCTCAGAAACAACACTATATTTCATGATGCTTTTGAGATCTTCCTTGGCTAGTTCATAATTTTCAGCAAGTTCTTTCAATTCATCAGCATGGATGGTCTGTGATGCCTGTAATTCCTTGGGAGAACTTTTTGTGTCTTTTATTTCGCCAGTTTTTTGCTCATAAGTTTCTTGTATGCGCTTAACCCGATTTTTATAATCGTGATCCAATTCTTTCATGGCTGAAATCTTGGCTTCTTCATTGACATCCTCGATGATATAACTGGCAAAATACACTACTTGTTCCAGAGTCTTTATCGACAGATTGAGCAATAAACCAATACGAGAAGGAGTAGAGCGGAGGAACCAAATATGTGTTACCGGTACAGCTAATTTGATGTGAGCCAAACGCTCACGACGTACGGATGAGCGGGTGACTTCTACGCCACATTTGTCACAAATAATATTTTTGTAACGGATTTTTTTGTACTTACCACAATAACATTCCCAATTTTTCGTGGGACCAAATATTCTTTCACAGAATAAACCATCACGCTCAGGTTTTTGAGTACGATAATTGATCGTTTCTGGCTTGGTAACCTCACCATATGACCAGCCCAAGATTTGCTCTGGAGAAGCAGTGGCTACAGAAACGGCTTCGAAATCATGAGGGATATAGCTTTTATCGTGACGATTGAATGTTTGGGCCATGAGAGAAGATTAGTAATTGTAAATCGAGAATCGTGAATTTTTTTAGGCGGTTGTCTTGCTCTTTTTTCTCGTTTTTTCTTCGGACTTGATGGTAACAGGTTCTTTTTCCTTTTCTTGCTGTGGTTCTATTGCTGGTGTGGGAGCTTTTACTTCTTTAGCATGTTTGGTAGAGGACAAGAAAGTATCGACATTGCCGCTAAATAATTCATTGAGGTTGAAATTTTCTTCGGGAACATTTTCCTTGCTGTAGAGCTCGACACTAAGCCCCAAGCTTTCTAATTCACGCACAAGTACGTTAAACGATTCTGGGGTGCGGGGTTTTTTGATTGGCTCACATTTGACTATAGCTTCATAAGCTTTTGATCTACCCAAGACATCATCAGACTTGATAGTGAGCATTTCTTGCAATGTATATGCTGCAGCGTAAGCCTCGAGAGCCCATACCTCCATTTCCCCAAATCTTTGACCACCATGTTGTGCTTTACCACCGAGAGGTTGTTGGGTAACAAGAGAGTAAGGTCCAATAGAACGAGCATGAATCTTATCATCGACAAGATGAGAGAGTTTCATGATATAAGTGATACCCATGAGAGTCTGGAAATCAAAAGCTTCACCAGTATTACCATCATAGAGTTGCACCTTCCCTGACTGAGAAACACCGGCCTTTTTTTGCAGATCACGAATGGTTTGCTGACTTATACCATTCAAAGCTGGAGTAGCTACTTTGAAACCAAGAATTTCAGCAGCTCTACCCAATTCTGCCTCGAGAATCTGACCAATATTCATACGACTTACCACGCCCAGAGGGTTTAATATAATATCTACCAATGTGCCATCAGCGAGATAAGGCATATCTTCCACCTTCACAATACGAGAGATGACACCTTTG
>CAZGLA010000021.1:0-5597 GCA_964526575.1 uncultured Candidatus Peribacteria bacterium
CTTGCCGAAGCAAAGTTCGTATCGTCTCTGTGGTACTTTCCCTGATTCATGTTTTAAGCATGAACCGGTTTCCGTTAGAAACTATAGTGCTTAATTGCTGTCCGGACTTTCCTCCCTGTACCGCATGGTATAGGGCAGTAATCTGTCCAACAGAGGCAGAGGGATTATAGAAAGATGGCTTGCTGCTGTCTAGTCCTTTGCCATCATTATCATGTATAATGAAGTGATATGACACAAATACAAACTTTACTTAGCGATCTATTTTCTTGGACCAGTGATCTTGTAGGTTGGGTTATCGCCCATCCAGGACTACTGATATTTTTGTTTACCGGGGCCATTATTCCCGCTGGATTCTGGCTATGGCTGTATTATCGCCAGGTCAACATGGACAAAGAAGACAGAAAACGGATGATCATTACCTTTTTCTTTGGCACTTTGGCAGTTCTTCCGGTTTTAGGAATTAATTATTTACTGAAAACTTTTGCCAACTTCGAGCTGATTAATTTTGTGGAAGATGCCACTATCAGCCAAAGAATTCCGCTAGTGATAATTGGCTTTCTCATGATGGGAGGCCTAGAAGAGTATGCAAAGTTTATGGTTGTTCGCGGAGTAAATGAAAAGAAACCAGCTTTCAATCGTATTGTTGATGGTATCGAATACGCTGTTGCCGGTGCCTTGGGCTTTGCTTTTGTTGAAAATATTGCTTATTTCGCCGTCGCTGCTCAAGAATTCTCCCAAGGTTCCGCAACGAATTTTATTGCTTTACTTGGGGACAGTACTTTTATCCAAATTGTAGTTGCCAGAAATATGGGAACAATGCTTGTGCACACATTATTCTCTGGTTTCCTGGGCTATTATTATGGTAAAGCTAGAGTGTTGGGATTACAGGCAGAAATTTCTGAGAAGAAAGAATTGCGTAAATATCTCCTCATCAAAGGGATTAGATCTCGCGTCAAACGTTTGCGAATGATTTGGGACAATCGTAACTTCCCCATTCCCCGAGCCATTCACATCAAACAAGATGAATTGATTGCTGAAGGTTTACTCGTGGCTATCGTTTTACATGCTGCTTATAATTCGCTACTACATCTCAATATCACCTATCTTATTGCTCCACTGATCATCGCTGAATTTGCTCTCATCATGCATGAATTACATGTAGAGAAAAATCTTCTCACATATGATTTGGAAAAAGCCGAACGAATTGAAATAAGGAAAGAATTGGGGAAAACACACTTAAGAGAATAAAGTTGTTTTATCTGGCTTTCAATTTCTAAAACACCTATTTATAAGAATAAGATTAACACATTTTCTATGTCACCCAGCAGTCTTGATTCATACAGAGATCATATGGACTTAATCCCTTTCACAAAAGAAGTATTCTTTGTAAAAGCTAGTGGTACCAATGAGCAGGGAGCTCTGATAGAGCCAGCACCAGCTAACAAAGTTGGTTTCTATGATACGAACAATGGCGTACTAGCTTTTGTTGATGAGAACAGAGACTACTGGATATGTCCGCTACCAAACCCGGACGCTGTTCGAGTTTTGAGAGAGGCTGGATATAGAGCTGGATCTATTCGTGTACCACATTCAAATGACAGAGGGTTCTGGATAAGATCACATTATTCTCCAGATCAAAGCCCCCCATCCTAAATCGCAACATCCTTGTCTATGACATGAAAATTCTAAATTTATAATTTCTTTTAGCTTCCCATATATTTATATTTCCGCGTAAATGCTTCTTTCTTACTTAAAAAAGTACCATCTTGAATAGATGCACGAATATTTCTGATTTGTTCAAAAAGAAAATGCATGTTATGAAAACTGCACAAACGAGCACCGAGAATTTCATGCTCTACAATCAGATGGCGAAGATAACTGAGAGAATAATTCTTACAGGTATAGCAAGAACAGGTCTCATCAATGGGTTTATCACTGGTACGATACGCATTGCGTTTTACATCAACTCTACCTGTAGGTGTAAATACCCCACCATGACGGCCAACGCGTGTCGGTAATACGCAGTCAAACATATCCACTCCTCTGTGCACTGCTTCCCAAAGATCTTCAGGAGAACCAACACCCATGAGATAATGAGGTTTATTTTCCGGCAAATGGGGCGCTAAAGTATCGAGCACTCGATACGTGTTATCTTTCTCCTCCCCTACGGCCAAACCACCGATGGCTATACCGGGTAAATCAAATTGGCTGACAAACTTTGCTGACTCTATTCGTAAATTATCATACGTAACACCTTGAATAATTGGGAACAATGCCTGATCTTTGGGTCTTTTTTGACTGGCTATGCAACGCGTGAGCCAACGATGGGTGCGCTCCATGGCTTCTTTGGCATAAGCTTCGTCTACTTTACCGGGGGCACATTCATCAAAAGCCATAATGATATCGGCGCCAATCTGCCCTTCAATCTCCATAACTTTTTCCGGAGTAAAAAAGTGCTTTGAACCATCGTGAATAGACTGAAATTCTACGCCATCATCGGTGATACTGCTGATTTTCTTAAGACTAAAAACCTGGAAACCTCCCGAGTCGGTAAGAATAGGCTTGTCCCAATGAATCCACTTATGTAAGCCACCAAATCGTTCAATTAATTCTGGCCCGGGACGCAGATAAAGATGATACGTATTTCCCAATATGATTTCTGCCCCCAAAGAAATTAATTCTTCCGAGGTAAATGTTTTGACCGTACCCTTCGTACCCACGGGCATAAAGATGGGCGTGGTCAAGTTACCATGCGGTGTCGTAAACATTCCGGTTCGAGCATATGTCCCCGTAATTTTTTTACTTGTGATCTTAAAATCAAACATATCTTTTTTAAAATTCTAAGTTCTAAGCTTGCCCTGAGTGCATCGAAGGGTTCTAAATTCTAAGTTAATTGATAATTCTTTTTACACGTAACTCGGCGCTGGCACAGCTGCTTCTGCTGTCTCTTTCAAAGTTAATGGTTTTTCCAAATCTTCGACAATAATCATCTTATCTTCAACTTTTTGTACCGCCGATACCGGCAACATCAACTCTCGAATCAGCGCTTGAATAGAATGATTTACAATCATTAGTTTAAAAATTTGTCCGGTCTCAGCATCAAAGGTGAAATCACTGACTTTGCCAATAATCATACCACTTACAGTTTTACAAATCGCGCCTCTGAGCCTAAAAGCCTTTTCCAATATCGGCTGTAAACGAATAAGCTCTTCTGCATCACTGAAAGCATCCTCTGATTGTATATACCAACCATTACTAATTTCTAAAATATCTTGCCACAAAAGTAGCTTTTTTTGGATCCAGCCAATTTTTACCCATAGTGCCGCAATATGAAAATCCGACCAATCAATAACAAAGTCGTGCGGAACAGCGACAATGGCCTCATTGCCTACACTCACTACCGGTAAATGAATAGTCGTAGAATAATTTTTCTTCATAATGTTATGTTCCCCGATGCAAAACCAAGGCAACAATATGGTGAAAACCATGCTGACGCAAGACTTGAGCACATTCTGAAAGGGTTGTGCCTGTGGTAACGATATCGTCGATCAAAACGATCGTTTGGGTTTTATTAAGCTGATTACCGAGAGTAACATCAAAAACAAATGCTTCTTTGAGATTCTTTTCTCTCCTTACTTTCGAGAGACCAACTTGAGTTATTGTCGCCTTTTTCCTTATCAACAATGGCAGTACGGCAACAGACCACTTTTGTAGTTCATCTAACAATTTCTCGGCTTGATTAAACCCCCTAGTCCTAAGACGTTCCTGGTGTAAAGGAATGGGCACACAAATAATATTCTCTGTAGTTTGTATAGAATGAAAAAATGCTTGAGCAAGCAATCTCTGTAATATCTCCCCCGCTCCCAGCCAGCGGCGGTATTTCCAGGCATAGAGAAAGCGCGCGATAGTATGACTGGTATCTCGGCAAGCAATGATAGTTTGATCAATCCCGGCAATGGCATAATAAGAGACTTTGAGAGATACATTCTTTTCAAAACTCCCGCTACATTGCCCACAAAGCCAGCTGCCAATCTTTTGACACTGCACACAACGCGGCGGAAATAAGAGATCAATGAGCCAATGGAGCATAAAAGTCATTTTATTTCCAATAATAGCAAAGGAAAAATGAAATAATTCTTTTAGGTATGATTAATGATTAATTATGCAAGAAGAAAAATTTCATAATTGCTCATTTATAGTGGATGTAATTAAAAGACTTCATGCAAATTAATTATCAGAGACCATTAAGGCTGCCAGGTCATAATTATGCTCATTATGGCTATTATTTCATCACCATTGTCACTCAAAAGCGCATTCCTTATTTTGGCAGAATCAAAGATGGGAAAATGGAACCCTCACCCATTGGCAGAATCACCCAAAATGCCTGGCAAAAACTCACTCAGGTTTATAAAAACATTGAATTGGATGAGTTTATTGTTATGCCCAATCATATTCATGGAATTATAAGAATCAATAAAGAGATCAGGGCTACTGTGGGTGCTGCAGCTATTGGGGGTGCACGCCGTGGCGTGCACGTTACGCACGCGCCGCGGCGCGTGCCCACACATATGTATACAATCAAACCCCTGATCAAAAATTCCATTTCCTCTATTATCAATCATTTCAAGGGATCTGTGACAAAAACCTGCAAAATACTGGGTTACCAATTTCAATGGCAACCCAGATTTTATGACCACATCATCAGGAATGAACAAGCCCTTCAGAACATCCGGATCTATATCAGAAATAATCCTTTGCAGTAGTACGGGCGTGATTAATCACGCCCCCACACGATTAATCATGCCCCGACAATGCTGATTATTTTTAACTTTTCATGCCTTTATCTTTCATTGGCATCTTATCTGCCATAGACATTTTGGCGCCACAACATCCCTCCATTTTATCTGATGGCATACAATTACCATGTTCATCACAACACTGACAATTCTCGCCGCATTTGCCACTCATACAACAGCCGCAACCACCCATTCCACCCATCATCATGTGATGCTTCCTTTTGAGTCCTAATAAACTACCAAGAACACCGCCTATAGCAGCGCCACTGACCATGCCCTTCATAGCTAGACTCGTACTCAACATATAAAGATTTTGATAGCCAGGCTCAAAACCGACATCAGGAGAAGCGGACATGAGCAAATAACTGATCAAGCTGATAACAATTCCCAAGAGCAGACCCACAACAATCCCTAGCAAACCTCCAATAAAAGCGATCAAAGCCATCTTGAGCAAACCATGTCCTTTTGAATAATGAGAATACATAGAAAAATTATAAATTATAAATTGAAAATTCTAAATTAGAAATATCACAACGGCACTATACAAGCAACAAGCTTCTGGGTTCTTTTGAGTTTTTAACTTAGAATTTAGAACTTAGAACTGATTGGATTTTTTTAACCATATACGTTCCTTCTAGTTCATAACCTAACTTACGATAATAGCCTCTCACACCGATGCCGCTGATCACAGCGATCTTTTTGATCTTTTCGTTCTGAACAATCTTTTCTACCTCAGTCATCATCATCCGACCAAAACCCATATGCTGAGTAGCATCTTTTTTTCGCTCTTCCAAAGGCACC
>CAZGLA010000022.1:0-2144 GCA_964526575.1 uncultured Candidatus Peribacteria bacterium
GTAAACAAAGCAATGGCAAGTTCTCCCAACCATTGGCCAGTATTGCTGTAAACCACTTTTGTAACTAGGACAGTAGCTTGTGTTTGTAAGTCTTGCTTTGTCATTGCCAGCAATGACTGTCGATTCATGATGCCTTGAACAACAAAAGTAGCTTCGCCAATTTGATCGCAGACGAGGATTTGTCTTTTTAGCCTTGGTATTTCCACTATCGCATAGGTGGTTGCCCTCATCTGATTTGATCTAAGTTTGCCACTGCAAATCACAATATCTTCAGTAAAAATGCCCTTTTCATTGAGAAAAACAACCAATTCCTGCAGGCGCGCTTGCAAACGTATTTCTATTTCTTGGGGCGTTGTCTCTGGGTTTTCGGGACGAATATATCCAGGATCGGGAGGAAGAATGATGCCGGGCAAATCTACTGTAAAGATGCCCATTTTCTCAAGAACAGCAAATCGTTTCTCACCTTGAACTGGCCTCATCTTTTCAGTGAAGGCAGCAGATGCTGTACCTAATAAAGAACTGATAGTTATAAGCTCTGTAGGATGTAATTTACCGGCTATAGTAACTTCATCTTCATTGGTAAGGGATTTTCCGAGTGCTACGCGAAAATTATTCTTGAGCCATGATTCCCAGATCAGAAGCGAGGTAAATAGTTTTTGATACTCCTTTTCTGAACCGTCATACCCCTCGGCCAAACGCAATAATTCATCGAGATTATACTTATATTCTTCCCGTGTTTTTTGCTCGTCTTTGGGTGAAGCAAAAATCGAAGATTCGCTTGGCTTACTCTTATCCATTTATTCTTTCGTTAAAGTAGAAAGAATATAATAACACTAATCAACAAAAAATCAACACTCTAACTGAAAACTGATAACTTTAGTGCTAAGAAATATGATTTTTCTCAACTGCATGCCCATACATCTCCAGTAGAGTTAGGAGAAAGACTGTTATCATTGGAGCAATAATTATACCCATGGCGCCGAAAGCGCCGACACCACCCAATACTGCGAAGAAAATAATAATCGCTGGTAAATTTGTTTTACTGCGCATCAGATAGGGGCGGAGGAAATTATCTATCGTGCTGACGAGTAATGCACCCCAAAGTAGGAGCAAAATACCTTTTATGTAAGCGCCACTGACCAGTAAAATGATTACTGCCGGAAGCCAAACAAAGGCTGTTCCTATCAGTGGAATCAGAGCGAAGAAGGAGGTAACAAATGACCAAAAGAGCGGCGAAGGCAAATCGAGCAATACAAATCCAATACCCAATAATGCACCTTGAACGAGAGCGGTAAGAAATGACCCTTTAAAAATAGCCTGACTGACATCGGTGAATTTTTCGGTCAGAATCGCTTCATTTTCTGAAGAAATAGGGCTAAATTTAGCAATCTCCTTCATAATTGATCTGCTATCGCGAATCAAGAAATAGAACATGAGTAAAACAAAAAAGAAATTAATGAAAATGAGAGATACACTCGCCAAAATATCGCGTCCACCTTCATATACCCAGAGTGAAACATTTCTTACCTGATCAGCAATGTAGCTTTTGATATCAATCGTACTCAGATCCACATACTGACTTACATAATTGTACGTATCTCGTAGCCAGGGATAACGATCGGGATTAAAGAGATCAGTGATAGCACCTGATTGAATTTGTTCGCGGATAAGATTGTAAGTGGCAAAGGATTCTCTCGTGAGCGCAGTAACCAATAATGTTGTGGGACCAACCACTATGATAATGAAGATAATCGTACATAATGTGGCACTTAAATTGGCACGATCCTTAAACTTTCTCATAAACCAGTTAAATACAGGTTTCAAAATAGCGGCTGAACAGGCGGCTATGATTAAGTCATAAATAAATGGCTGATATATTAAATAGGATATATACAAGCCACCCAGGAGCAATATAAAGATAAAACCGAGTTCTTGTTTACTGCGAAAAGTATCCATAAATGTAGGTAAGCTAAAATCGTAACCAGTGTACATGACTCACTTAGCTTATGCCATATTTCTGGATATTTTTTGTCTTGCCCTGACACTTTTCCTTGGTAAGGTCTTCACTTCTTGCGTAAGTAAACTCAGGTTATGACCACAATACTTGCAAATATGATTGGCATTTTGCCAGGCAGTGATCTGAT
>CAZGLA010000023.1:0-3337 GCA_964526575.1 uncultured Candidatus Peribacteria bacterium
TCATTTCATCGCTAATTCCAACTATATCGCTGAACGTATTAAAAAATACTATCGTCGTGATACCATAGTTATTTATCCTCCGGTAGATACCGAACGATGTCTGTATGATCCTACGATCCAAAAAGAAGATTTTTATTTTACTATTTCCCGTTTAATCCCTTATAAGCGTTTCGATATTTTGGTGGAAGCTGCTAACAAAGCCAAAGTGAAGTTGAAAATAGCTGGTAGCGGTCCAGAGCTGAAAAGATTACAAAAACTCGCTGGTCCTACGGTTGAAGTTCTGGGATATATTAGTGATCCGGAAAAAATTAACTTGATGCAAAGAGCTAAAGGATTTTTATTTGCTGCCGAAGAAGATTTTGGCATTACCCCTGTCGAAGCTATGGCTTGTGGTACACCAGTACTAGCTTATGGCAAAGGTGGCTTAGCGGAGAGTGTTACATCCGAAACCGGTATTTTGGTTCCTGAACAAACTGTACAAAGTTTTGTGCGTGAGATTGAACAAATGGAAAAACGCACTTTCGATTATGCGGCCATTCGCAAACATGCTGAGAAGTTTTCTAAGCAAAGATTTCAGGAAGAAATGCAGCAGTTTGTAACGAGTGTTACTCAGTAAGAGTAGTTTTATAGCGTTCTCCGGCTCGATCCCAGAGTGAAGAGAAGACTGACTTCATCATGCTGTAGATATATTGGTCCTCAATAACCACGGCTAATTTGCCTATTGGTTGCCAGAATATCACCTTATTAGAAAAGAGATGAAAAGAAGTTTTGAATAGATTGTCAGTCAGGTGGATGCGGCTCTCGCGTAACTGCTCTTTGTCACTTCTTTGTAGTATCCGAGTGTCCTCGCTGGGTAGAAGTAGAGCATGCATTTTGATGCCCTTTTCTACTCTTTTCTTGAGCCATTTGTTTTGTGTATCCCAAGAGATTAATTCAATAAAGTCTTCAATAGAGCCAAAATATTCTGCCAATTTGCTCTCTTCCTCAGCCATGGAAAAGAGTAAATCAATAAAATCTTGTTCTCCAGTAATGACTCTCACCTTCGCTGGCTGACTACCCTGTTCATACTGACTCATCAGACCAGGTAAGGTGTCGATAAATGTTTTTTCAGTGAGTTCTATCTTCTTTTTTTGATCGCGTAATTTTTGCAGAATGTTCGTAGGAGGCAATAATTGTAGTCGATTGCTACCGCTTTCTTTGTTGAAGGAAACTAAATCGTGACTTACTAATTCTGCTATGAGCTTATAGAGATAAGGCCGGGAAATATTTAATTGTTTAGCAATGTGAGAAAAGTTATTAGAGCCTCCCTCCAATAAATATTCATAGAGCCTACTTGCGTCCAGTGATATGTCCAGGTGCCTTAAAGTAGTTAGAATTGCCTGATTTTGCTGCTTTTTCTTGTTTTTAGACATGTAAACGTGCTAATTACATCTACTGATTATATCACAAGTAAACTTGATCCGGGCATTGATAGATGTAACTAGACTGTTAATATGTATCTTTTAAATATTTATTTTATGTCAGTAGTTCTGAAAGACCCCATCATTGCAGATTATGATGATCTCAGCGAAATAAGCTCTGCAATTGCAGACTTGAGAAAAGCTACTTTGCCTGTTTTGTTATTTCTGGAGGGAAGCAATGTTTCTGTAGCTGAAACCCGAAACAAAATTAATTTTCTCCTACTACATACTCGTAAACAGGTGTTAGGCATAGTGGGACCACATATGACCAAAAAAGAACTGTATTATTGGGCAAAGGTCCAATCTCCAATCAATAGTCCATTGGTTGAGGATCTTGATCAGCTTCGTGCAGCTATTGGCTATGTAGAAATGGTTGGGAAATCTTTGCAACAAGAATCTGTTTCTTTTCAAACCGTAGGTTATAGTCAGGGATCTATTATTGGATTATTTAATCAGATAAGAAATCCAGAAGTATTTAAGTCTTTGATTGCTATAAATCCTGGTATCGTTGAAGGATTGCCATTTTTACCGATGCCCAAGAATGCGAAGACGCAGATTTTCTTTTCTGAACATGATGAAATTACTTCACCTGCTCATAGGCAAGAATTAGCTACTATTTTGCGAATCCGAACGACTACTATCGCCGGAGAGAATCATGGTTGGTCCGAAGGTATTGCAAAAAGAGTGGTGGATACCATTAATCATCACCCTCTTATATGAAATATTCTGAACATACACAACTGGAGAAAGTGTCGGCAACCTGTATTGCCTCTTTCTCTACAAGAGCTAGATATTATGTTGGTAACGGAAATCTAGCTGCCATTTACAATCAATTTGCTGATGAATTGAATAGCGATAAATTATACCAAAAGTATTTTCCTGGTTGTAAGCAGCCTTGGGAAATGACATCTTTTATAATTGCTCGGGAGCAAATAATAGTGCAGCTTTTAGAAAAAGCATTATACCGGTCACAAATAGCTAATATCGTATTCTTGGGTTGTGGTGTTTCACCTTTGCCTTTGAACTTTGCTGAACGCGTTGCGCGTTTTGGCAATTCAGCTAACGTTTTCGCTACAGATCTTACTATTCCCCTAAAGCTTCAGGAAAATTTAGTAAAAAAGTTTCTATCAAAGGCTCAGGAAAGAGAAATGCTTTCTGAGTATCCAACGGACTTTCCTGGTGTGTCTACCATTGAAGCTATAGAAGAGAAATTAAAGTTTTGCCAATTAGATATTACGAATAAAAATCAATTTGAGAAGTTTTCATCATGCTTGTTACCCGGACCTGTAGCCTTTATAGCTGAAGGAGTTTTCCCGTACTTTCTTCAAAAAGAATGGGATTTGGCTGTACAAAACATTCGGGCGATCTTGAAGGATATCGGAGGATTCTTTGTCACTGATGTAGCAACCAGACAAGGGATAAAGTACTCGCCATTTCAAGGAGATTCTAAAAATCTGCTCCAGAGTTGTTATTCTGTTGCCCAAGTTTCTCCTGATGCTTTGCCTTTTAATACCGCAGAGGACTGTTGCCGTTATCTCAAACAAAACGGTTTCCAATATGCTTGGGAAAAATTAAGTAACCCTGAAGATTTTTGGCAAAAGGTCAAGCTCCCACAGCTAGGTAAGGAAGAGAAAGCACGAATAGAAAAAATGCTTTCCCGACCGAGTATGCTCCGTATAACAATATAATACCCTTACTCATTCATATTGAGATCCTTCATCTTTTGTCTGATGACACTTTCTCCTTCAGTGCCCTGCCAGATTATCAGTCCTACACGGAGATGTCCTTTTACATTAAGTACAGGGTTTTGTACCATTCCGCCTAAGATAGTATGAGAAAGTCTTGCGAGTTCGAAAGAGTCGATATTGAAGGTTTTT
>CAZGLA010000024.1:0-3114 GCA_964526575.1 uncultured Candidatus Peribacteria bacterium
CCGATTATAATTGGTTTGATAGTAGGAGTAACTATCGGCATTCTCTTTGCCAAAAGAAAAGGTAAACAATTACGTGCGGAATTAGCAAAGGCCAAGCAAGAGAATGGTTTTAGTGGTCAGGTGTTTGTGATGAAAAACGAATTAGTAGGTGTCATGCAAGAATTACTTTCCACTGTGAAGAATATGGCCAAGAAAAAAGAGATTTATCGTTTTGTACGTGGAGCCAAGAGATTATCTAAGAAAGCTCTCAAAACCGTGCAAATCATAATGGATGACAAACAACAGCTGTAAGAACTTTTTTATGCCATGGCAAACAAGAAATCAAAAAAATCTAAGAAGAAAAAAAAGGTAGCTGAGCGTGTCTCTCGTAATGAAGGCCGGTCATTATTGGCGAAAGTTCTGGATGAAAAAAAACAGAAGTTTTCTTTGTGGACATTGTTCAAGCCAGCGCTAATAAGTTTCTTTGTTTCTGTTTCATTGATATTAATATTTCTGGCAAGTGTTTATTTGGGTTTTGAAAGTTTTTATAAAGATAGAACCTTGCCCAATACGTACGCTGGAACTATTCCTGTTGGCGGTTTAACTTATACTGAAGCAGAACAAGTGTTGCATGATTCTTATAGTGCATTCACTGGTAATAAAATTTCCTTCATTATTGAAGGACAGTCTTATGATCTCTCTATGAGTGAACTAGGTGTCAGTTTTGATTTTGATCGAGTGATGTATGATTTACATCGACGTACTCCTCATGATGTTTGGCAAGCTCTCATTGTTCCCCGTCAACTGGCTAGTGGTTTTGTTATTGATCAAGCTATGTTTGAGCATGCTTTAGAAAGGGCTATTCCGGAAATTGCTATTCCTCCAAAAAATGCTCAAGTGCGTCTAGTGACGGAAAAAAACAAACCGTACTTTGATGTGCTGCCAGCAGAATCTCACATCACTACAGATTTTTTAAAGTTGCAGAATACCATCAATCATATGTTGGACCAGGGTTATATTCTGCCCGTATTAGTTAATACTTTTCATGGTCAACCTGATATTTCCGATGAAGAAGCATATGACGCTGTAAGCAAAAGTCAAAATTGGCTAAAAAGAAAGGTAACGCTGGCTTATAATGATAGTAGTAAGCACTTTGAAACCGATATCATCCCAAATGAGGATTGGAGTTGGTTAGCCTTTGTTGTGGAAAACGGAAAATTAATTATTCATTTGGATGAACAACATTGGCAAGATTTAATGAAGGAAAAGGTGATGCCCGCTATTGAGCAAGATCAACAAAATGTTACGGTTTTGTGGCCGGAGAAAGGCAGTAAATATGCTAAAGTTTCCGGACAATTACAAGATGGTTATCATATCGATCAAAAACAAAGCAAGACTTTGCTAGAATTGTATTTTGATGTGGGTGTATTACCTGATGGCACTCTTGCTAAAGAAGATGAAGCTGAGATTGCTCTTCAAGTGCAGCATGATCCAGCTCACTTTATTTCTACTGAAGGTAGAGATTTAGGTCTTACTGATCTCTTGGGTGTAGGTTACTCGCGTTTTACTGGATCTAGTAAATCTCGAATTTTTAATATTTCCAGGGGGTTGGGTTTACTAAACAATGTGTTACTTGCTCCTGATGAGACATTATCCTTTAACAGTTTATTAGGCCCAGTCACTGTGAGGGCTGGTTGGAAAGAAGAACTGGTTATAAAAGAGGGAGGCAAGAAGACAGTGCCCGAAGCGGGGGGAGGGCTATGCCAAGTGTCTACAACTACGTACCGAGCAATTGTCGAGTCCGGTCTCGGTGTGATTGAGAGGAGAGCCCACAGTTATCTCGTTTCCTATTATGTGGGTGATGATGATGCTCGTGCTGGTATAGATGCGACGATTTATCCTGGTTCTCAGGATTTGGTTTTCAAAAATGATACAGCCAATTATATTTTGGTTCAGACCGAGGTCACCAGCAATGAGGCTTTTGTAAGAATTTATGGCACCAGCGATGGCCGAAAAGTAGAGTTAGATGGCCCCTATAAGTCTGGTTGGCGGAGTGCCGGTGCTCCTGTGCTTATTCCTACGACTGATTTACCACCAGGCGAAACGAGAATTACTAAAAAGGCCCACAGTGGGCGCGCTGTTACTTGGCATCAAATCATTTCGTATCCCGATGGGCGTGTAGAAAAGAACGATATTATCTCAGTCTATAAGGCTATTCCTGCCGAAGGGATTATGGGCATAGCTCCTCAGGCAATTGCCGAGGGTACTGATATGTCTGGCAATATCACGCTTTAATTAAATACTGAGAGTATTGCTGCTTTCAATAATTCACCGATTTTGGGACCAAACAAGGATAAAACAACAAGAGTAATTCCTAGGGCTGCTAAAGGAATGAAATTAGTTATAAAGTTTTTTTGCATAGGAGATCTATCCATACTGCGTAATTGGCGCAGAAAGAATTCTTTCGGGGTGAATTTTGATTTTCCTTCACGAATATAGGAGAGAGTTTTCTTCAAGCATTGCATGAGCTCTCGCAGTTCATATTTATCGAGTATTTCTTGTTCGATGGTCTCTATATCGAGCTCCCACTTGAGCAGGGTTTGTTCAATCTTGAGTAAATCTACTTCTTTTCTGGTCAGAGATATTTTGTGTAAACAATTACTGTTACTGCAGTAATACGAATAACGCTCTCGCTGTTTTTCCCAGAAAGTCGTGGTATTTTCTCGTACAGACATATTGCTATCACAGCGGGGACAATGTCTCGTCTCCGAGATCTCTTCCAGGCTATTGTTTATGGCTATTAGCATTGATATTTATGTTTCTAGTATCATTATGCAACATAAACATATATAAGTCAATACATGAGAATGCTTGTATAAGCCATCTTTGACAATTCTTAAGGTGTCTTCCATAATGCTGCTGTTGTTAAGGCTTTAATTCAATCGTATGGCATCTGTCCCCTCAAATTTGGAGAAAAGAACGCCTATATTACGAGAGGTCGAACTATTAGAGACAAGGCTTGCATTAGACACAATCTTGGTTACTAGTGCAATTCAAGATTGGAATGCTATAGATCAATCTATTATCTCCCCAGAGACCCAAAAGAGCCCTGACCACCATTAGTATTGAAAGTAT
>CAZGLA010000025.1:0-1531 GCA_964526575.1 uncultured Candidatus Peribacteria bacterium
AAAGGCTTACCCGGCACATTCCTTGGTGCACCAGCTCTTTTGCCGACGGCTCTAGAACAAGAAAAAGAAGCGGATCATTTAGTATCAGAAATTTATCAAAAGGTGCTTTTTCTTCATTATTTAAAGCCAACCAACACTAGCAGTGAATTTGAGAAGTGGCAGAAAGATCACGACTACATGCCGCAATTTGAATATAAAGCTATACCTCCTGCCTATGATGAGATGCTTAAGGATCTGGAAAGTGTTCCTTGGTTTGAGTCAGATATTGGCCAATTAATCAAATTACGCGCCCAAGAAATAACTCAACAGATTCAAACAATAAAGAACGTGGGTAGCAAAGAGTTTAGCAGTCATGGTCAATTATTATTTCGGCAATTGGACAAAAAAGAACTCAAGTTAGCCGAGAAATATATTAAGCTTGAGAAAAGCGTTATTACTGAGAAAGCCACTATCAATGCCACTGAAATTGGCAAATTTTTTAAACAAATATTCCATGACTTAGAACTGAAAGAATGGAAAGTTCAAATTGATGAGCATCATTTGAGCACCATACGTATCTTGGCTAATTATCATGTTGGCATACCCAAGGACCGTAAGGTCACGCTCTCCAGACTCCAACAATTAGCAGCGCATGAAATTCTCACTCATGCTCTTATTCGTCATAATGGTGAACAACAAAAATGGCGCATCTTCGCCTATGGTTTTCCCAAATATATTTATACGCAAGAAGGATTGGCTGCCTATAATGAAATACAAGCAACCCCCGAATACAAAAACAATGTACTCACGCGTTCATCGCAAAATGCTTTACTTACGCATTATGCGCTAAATGAAACAGGACCGGAGCTTATGCAAAGATTATTGGAGCTATATTCCTCCAAGAAAGCTTGGCGCACATTCGTAAAGTTGAAACGGGGTATAGGAGACACCAGCCAACCCGGGGGCCTGGGTAGGGAAAATGCCTACTTTTTAGGCTTATTGCCATTCCTACAGTTAAAACGCATCCCCAAGATCTATTACTCGGGCAGAATCAATGAAGAGCATATTGAGACAGCTAAACGTTTTAATTCTATTGATACTTTTCATGTGCCCAAATTTCCTTTGCAGCTAAAAAATGACTAACAAACAAGCCTTCATTCTTTTTGTTAAACCTCCCATATTGGGCCAAGTCGGTAACTCCCTTCAGGGAGATCTTTCCGAGGAAAAAAGACTCAAAATCTACACTACTTACCTGGACGAGACTATTACTTATTTCAACCAGCTGGCCAATATAGATCTCATTATTACCTGTGAAGAAAGTTATCAGGAGGTGCTTTTACGAAATCATTTCCCTGAACTTAAGCTTTTGAAAACAACCAGTGGTAACCTGGGAGAAAAACTAGAAAACCTAGCACACTATGCCCTCTCGTACGCGGAATACAAACAGGTCTTTTTGGCACCTCATGAATTTACCTTTGTAGATGAGGAAATTCTCACTCAATGGGGAAAACTACTTAATCGTAATAGTCACAGTGTCATCCTTGTCCCCCAT
>CAZGLA010000026.1:0-4056 GCA_964526575.1 uncultured Candidatus Peribacteria bacterium
TTTCTTACTATGCTTATGAAGGGCATCGCAATGGTTATCCTTATAAAGACCAAGCTGTTATTAATCTCTGCCAATGGCCATTATTGAAATAAATTTCTTGGCAGCTTTTAGTTATCGAGTGTTGATCGTATGTTCAAGTGCAGTGGCATATTGTGGCTATTTGTGGCGACAAGGACGATCTGAAGGAAAAAATCTACAGCTTCATAATCAGTATATTTTTCTTTTTCCGGTATTTCGTGAACAAAATATTATTTTAGAAACTCTCAAGTATTATGAAAAGTTTTTAGCTTGGTTCCCTGGCGTGCAGCTATTTTTTGTAACTACCGCCAAGGAGAAAGGCAAATCTACAACTGAAGACATTATTCGTCAGTTTATTGCTAAAAGTGTTTATAAGTCGCGTATTTCATGTATTTGTTGTCCTGAAGAACAGGGGACGAAAGCTACGCAAATTAATTATGCTGTGGATTATATCCGATCATCAACGACAGCCATGCCTTATATAGTCAGCTTTGATTGTGATGCCCGCATCTCTTGGCAAGATTTTCTTTTGGCTGATTCATATACACAGGCACATTCTCAGCATATGGTGTATTCATTTCTGCCAAAATCAAAAGTAGATGATATTCATAACCCTATGATTAAGGCGGCTGCTCTTCATCATGGAGAACGTATGTTGGCATTTGAATACTTTTCTTCGCTGCAGTCTCTGGGACTACATTATCCTATGGGAGCGACGCTGATATTTTCGCCACAGCTATGGAAACATCTTGCACATATTCCTGAACCAAATGATGATTTAGCATTGAAATACATATTGGATTCCAAACATCTGAGCTATGTCTCATTGCCTTACTTCACCCATGTACAAGCGCCTCCAAATAGCAAAAACCTTTATCGCCAAATGATTCCTGTTTTTAATGGAGTGTTTTCTTATTTCAAAACCCTTCGATTACACTCAGGGCATGCTTTGAAACAGTATCAGTTACCATTTATTATCAAACAAATTGCAGTTGGTCTGGGATGGTATGCTTTTTATGCTCTAGAATATCTCAGCATAGTACTGTTATCTTTTGCCCTCATAAAAGGGGATACGTTCTTCATTCTGTTTTTCTTTTTACAGATAGTACTTGATCTGTTGTTTCTCAAACAACTTTCATTTCTTAATTTCTGGTTGCACTTTCTAGGTTATTTCATTCGTCTCAGCCAATTTAGTTATTTTCTTTTTTATCAGTTGTTTGGCGGACCTGCCCTTTGTCAATTCAAAACTGAGCGCACTGTTTCCAAAATTAAAGAAGAGTGTGTTACAATGACATGATTTCATTAAAAATAACCCAATATTTATGAACAGTTCTCTAGGGCTACCTATGACTCCAGGTGATGAGAGATTAGCCAAGATCGATCCTCACGCTATGGATGTGATGAAGAGACCAGAAGGCCAAAGAATGGTGGGCGATATTCGCTCTAGTGTAAGAGAATCAATGGTGGTTGATTATACGAGCAGGTTGCGTTCACTGTTAGGCAAAGAGATGGGGGTTTCCGGTCAATCTGATAGAGGAGATGTAAGTATTGTTAAATTGGCCGATGGGAGTATTGCTGTTATTTCTAATAGCGGCGTCGCTGTAGAGGAGTTTGTTGTTACAAACGGAGAACCATTTGGTATTCGTTATTCACCAAAACAAGGAGCAGATGGTGAAGGAACAGTAATATCTGCTGAAGGTTTAGGTAGTATTTTGAACTCTTTTCAACCAGTTCAACCTGTAAAAAACTAATTACTTTCCGAGAACGTTCGCCATGAGGAAAACAACAGTAAGCGGGCCTATACCTCCAGGAACAGGAGTGATATAGCTCGCTTTTTTAAAAACTTCATCAAAAACCATATCTCCTTTGAGACCACTTTCCGTTCGAGTAATGCCTACATCGATAGCTATTACGTCTTTTTTCACCATGTCGCCATTGATGAGTCCTGGTTTGCCAACTGCGCTGATAAGAATATCTGCTTGTTTAGTAATGCTGGGCAGATCTTGGGTATAAGAATGAGCGATAGTAAGGGTGCAATTTTCTGCTAATAACAAATCTATCAGTGGTCTACCCACTAATTGGGATCGGCCGAGAATAACAGCATGTTTGCCCACAAGTAATAAACCAGTACTTTTTAAAGCGTACATAACACCCCTGGCAGTGGCGGGAGTAAATGGACTACCCTTTTTGAGGCCGTCGACATCTTTATTGAGAGGAATGAGTTCTAATATTTCTTCAGGATTGATTTCTTGGGGTAAAGGTAACTGCACAATAATACCCGCTAGATCTTTTCGTTCACAGAAATCCCGAATATCTTCTTTGGTTTCCAGCCAATCATCCCACTCGGTCAGTTTAAGTACTTCGAAAGGAATGTGTAACTCTTCGGCTAACTTTCTTTTCTGCTCGATATATATTTCGGAGGCAGGATTGTGACCAATCATAATTACACCCAGTCCTCCATGAGGAGGCACCGGGCGTAATTGTTCTTTTACTTCTTCGGCTAACTTTTTACCATCGATAATTTCAGCCACATCAATGAAGAATAAGTTTTTAAGGAAGGGTGATATCTTTTAACCAGGCAATGTAGCGAGCTACAGCTTGAGCCATATAACGGCGAAGTACTTGATTGTTTTGAGGGAAACAATTACCAGGTCCGACATTAACAAGATTCATACTGGCAGCATGTTCAGCAAACTGGCGGAACGATTCATCAGTAATACAAGTAAGAGTATTTCCTTGAGGAGTAACAGCAGTGCCATGGTCGAAATATATACCGGCGCCAACGAGAATTTTCACCATTTCACCGTAAGATACCGGGATATTGGGATAGAATCTGTCGCCGATACCGCTAACGATACCTGCTGCGTAGGCTTTACCAATGACTAAAGACACTTCTGAACTATCTGCGGGGACATCGCTAAAGAAAGTATTTGGCGTGGGTGAGCTGACATAATTCATACAGTTGGCACCAAGAGCCATTTTGGTAAGTTCAAAGCGAGTGAGAGTATTATTAACTCCGAATGAGCCATCGGTATAACCCTTTGATAAACGTGTGGTGGGGTTAGCGGCAAAAACTGTGCTGGAAAGAAAATCGATATAAGGTTTCTGAGCATCAGAGCCAGATACGTCGGTAAAATTAATACTGGTCGCACCGTTCAAACTTAAACAAGTAAGAGGATCGCTAGAAGGGTGAGGGAATGTAGTGGGAGTAGGTGTGGGAGTGGGAGTGGGAGTTGGTGAAGGTGTACTACGGTTAACGGTTACATCTTCATCACTTTCACGATTATCATCATAATTACTGACAATAGGATCGATGTATTGGCCGACGCCATTTCCTGTAGGTACAAAGTGCCCAGAAGCCATGACACTATTGTGATAAAGCCCAGCAGGAACCAGCGGATCGCCTAAACCATCGTTGCCGGCAGGAACCTTGGCTTTGAAGGTAATAAATGTGCTACTGCCTATTGGTATTGCCCCGCCTGTAAAGGTAACAGTATTAGTTCCGGAAGTGGAAATACCACTGGCAGAAACAATACTATCAAAAGTAAAGTTGAGTGGGAGCACATCTTTCACAGTAAGGTCGGTAAGAGTGTATTCACCATTGTTCATGACCTCTATTTTGTAGGTGACTGTTTCATCAGTACTGCCAACTGTTACACTAGGAGTAAGTACATTTTTTTCGACTCGTATGCTAGCACTATTTTCCGGAACGAAAAGTAAATGATCTACAATTTCAAATGTCCAAGTGAAATCACCGAAAAGAAGATTGTTACCGTCTGCATCTTCTACTTGACTAGAGAAGATTTTGGCTGAGTATTCCTTGCCGACACTACTATAGGTGAATGCATCGGAGGTAAAATACAGCATGTTTTTAGATGCCTGCACGGAAGTAGGTACCACCAAAGATGCATCAGTGGTATTAATTACTTCGATAGCAGCGGAAGGGCTACCAACATAAACGATAGGACGATTGAACATCACGGCAATCGTGCGTGTGCTCGTAGCAGAACCGAAATTGAACACCACTCTTTCTTTGTT
>CAZGLA010000027.1:0-1750 GCA_964526575.1 uncultured Candidatus Peribacteria bacterium
TCTCGGGATTTACTGAGAAAGCTATTTTCCTAGGTTACGAGAGAAAATATCAGCTACCTTCGAAGTAATACTTATATCTGCATTCTCTTGGAGCAAATATAAGAATCGTAATAGAGAAGTCTCACTCAGATAAGGATCCAGAGATTTTTCATAGCGCTGCACAGCATCAGAACGTAAGCCTAATTTTTGAGCGGTAGTACGTATAGATGTCGGATCAAAATTAGCTGATTCTAAAATGATTCTTTTGGTATCGGCAGTAATTTGTGAGCCTTGGCCACCCATCACCCCGGCAATAGCAATCGCTTTCTCTTCATCGGCAATCACCAGCATAGTTTTATCTAAAGTCCGCTCAATGCCATCTAAGGTGATGATTTTCTCTTGATCATGAGCGAGGCGAACAGAAATCGCACCCTTCACTTTGTCAGCGTCAAAAGCATGTAAAGGCTGACCTAACTCATGCATGACATAGTTGGTCAGATCAACAACAAGACCATGTGATGAATGACCAATAGCACTCAGCATATCGGCAATGTTTTGTGCACTTTTAATTTGTTGAACTTCGAAAGCAACAGCCATATACCGTGGGCACAGATTCGGAGCCTTCACTTCAACTTCAACATGATCTTTACCAAATTTCCCCTTATATATCGTTAGCGGTTCTAATTTGCGTTCCCATATCGTAGCGCATTCCCGCGCAATGCCATAATGGCCCCAAAGATCAGGACGATGAGTGAGTGACTTATTATCTATCTCTATTACCGTATCGTTTCGATTTAACGCTACAGCCAGTGGTGTTCCCGCTTTTACGTTCAACTTAGACAAATCAACTACTCCTGGTTCCAATTGATAATTGATAATTGATAATTGTGAATTATTGAGTCCCACTTCTTCAGCTGCTGAAATCATTCCGACACTTTTTACTCCGCGTAGTTCAGCTTCCTTGAGTTCAACTAATTCTCCTTCACCATGCCAACGGACTTTTGCACCAGGCAAAGCAACGATCACTTTCATGCCTTCATAAATATTCTTGGCTCCACACACTATTTGTACGACTTTTCCACCAACATCAGTTTGCGTCACCTGTAAGCGATCGGCATTGGGATGCGGTGCAATAGATTTAATTTGTCCCACCACAATATGTTCCCACAGCTTGGCCATATCTTCACTACCCTCGATCTCGGCTGTACGAATATTAAATAAGCGGACAAATTCCTCCGAAGAAATTCCTTTTAAATCAACAAATTGTTCTAACCATTGTCGAGAAATTTTCATACTTAAAAAGCAAATTGTTGTAAGAAGTCCAGATTTCCACTTTGGAGCAAACGAATATCATCGATCTTGTATTTGAGCATCACCAAACGACTCAGTCCCAGACCAAAGGCCCAACCTGTATATCTTTTACTGTCGATTTTACCGTATTCCAATACTTTGGGATGAATCATGCCGCAGGGAATCAATTCAATCCAGCCGGAATGTTTACAGACATTACAGCCTTTACCGATACAGAAAGCACACTCAGCATCCAGTTCAAATCCCGGCTCCACAAAAGGAAAATATCCCGGACGCAGACGCACGTTAATTTCTTTACCAAACATTTCTTTGAGTAATAATTTCATCACTGCCAGCAAATTACTTATAGTAAGATTTTCATCGATCATCATCCCTTCAAGCTGATAAAAAGTATGTTCATGAGAAGCATCAAGAGCTTCATTGCGAAACACTCGACCGGGCACGATCATTCGTAGCGGTG
>CAZGLA010000028.1:0-4630 GCA_964526575.1 uncultured Candidatus Peribacteria bacterium
TCCACGTCCCGAACGTGGCGCGCTAGCCAGCTGCGCTACACCCCGATAATACCGATTGAAACTGTGGCGGTCGCCTCAGGCGACCTACACCCCGAAGCGCAGTTAGTGTAAACAAAAAAATGACCAGCCTCAAGGAAGGCGGGCCATTTTTTTAGAGATTCGTTTACTTTTTCTTAATTGACCAATTGTAAACAGTAGCTAATAACCATCCAAACACTGCACTGCCTACAACGAGACAGACAAAAACACCTACTACTGCTTTTGGGTCGAGAGGAGAAACATTATAAAGCATGCCCACAATGGATGGCTGTGCCATGAGTCCATGCCATACGAGATGAACGAGCCAACCTATGAAACCCAATACGGCACCAGTCATAGCCAGACCATGCGGACTTAAGGGATGATATGAATCATTACCAAACATAAAAATTGGTTAAATGTAAGCTGAGAGTAGGGACAAAATCGATCTCAAACAAGATATAAATAGTATTATAACTAGTAAGATATATGTATTTATAGTCGTCTGATTATTTTTTATTCTCAAACAATCTTCCAATCAGGACAGTCAAAACTACAACGATAATGGTGAGGAAGGCTGCATAGAAAAATTTTGCAAGAGTGGAATTAGTGTCTAACTGTAAAGTTTGTTTAATGAATGATTGAAAGGCGTCATTCCAGGCAAGTCCTGTGATAACACCCAGAGAGGCAAAGATGAAAGTCACTGCTCTCTTCTCCATTTCATGTCTAAGAGTATGGTTTTTACCAAGGAAAAATTCTCGAATACGTTGAACTATAGGCATTGATTTTGGGATTAAGAGACAATGATACTGCCGACCATGCCCTGCGGCACATGTGCTGAACAATGGTAATTATATTGTCCGGCAATTTGGAAAGTCGCGGAGAAAGATTCTCCTGCTCCTACTTCACGTGAGTTTTGTTCTGGGAAATAGGTATGTTCCGGATGAGTTTCACTATTAATGAAATGACCGAATGGATCATCATTGACCCAAGTGACTTTTGTGCCGGGTGAAATGATAATTTGTTTAGTTTCGAAGGCAAAGTCTTTCATTGCTATAGTAACAATTGGTTGATTTCTCATGTCGGTATAAGCTGCTTGTTTGCTGCTGTCGATGGCAAAGGCAAATTCTCCATCATGACATGATTTGTCTGGCCAACAGGCATAATACGTAACTTTATAAAGACCATCAGGCATGCCCGGTTTAAGCGCAATCTTAAGGACCGTATTATTGTCTTCAATAAGCACATTTCCTTGTGACCATTCTTTACCATCAGCGGAAGTCACTGATATTTTGCTGCCTACTGCAATGTCAAAGTTAAAATTAATCGTGATATTGATTGGTTGAGCAGCATAAATTTCTTCATGCAGTGGAGTGGAATCCACAAAGTGGGGAGATTTTAATTGTTTGCCAAATGAAAAGGTGAGTGGTGTCGGTTGAGCCGTAACAGTAGGTGTGGGTGATACTGTGGGAGTTGATGTTGCAGTTATCGTAGGAGTGGGAGAAGGAGTTGCTGTCGCAGTTGGAGTGTTTGTGGGTGTTACGGTTGAAGTCGGCGTACTAGTTGTAGTTGGTATAGACGTAGGAGCAGGTGTTGGCGTGCTCCCCATAGAAAAGAAATAAACAGCACCTCCAATAACAACTAAAAATATGATGGCAACGAAAACACCAGCGGTTTTATTCATGTAAATAAATTTAAAATTATTATTATTTATCCTGCTAGATACAGCAAAGTTAATACAAAATCCACCGGCTTGGCAATGACGTATTGCAGTAGGGGAATGTTTAAGAAATTGCTGAAAATGATGACAGAGAATAGAGCTATAGGACCATTAACTTCTAACCATTCTGAGACATTAGCCAGGCGATGACCTAGAACTAAAAAAAGCACTTTTGAGCCATCGAGAGGCGGAATAGGAATGAGATTAAAGATCATGAGCACTATATTCAAAGAAATGGTGAATGCCAAAAATGTCGTTAAAAAGTCAGTTAAAGGACCGCTGAATGCTGGTAAAATATGTTTCATGGGAATGACAAGAATTGCTGCCGTGACCAGATTGGAAGCTGGTCCAGCAAGTGAAATCAGAGCTTGATCGCGCAAGGGATGAGCTAAATTGCGAGGATTTACCGGTACCGGTTTACCCCAACCGAAATGCACGAGAAAGAGTAAGATAGTTCCTAAAGGATCCAGATGTTTCAGTGGATTCAAAGTCAACCTGCCCGCAAACTTCGCAGTGGGATCACCGAGAGCATTGGCAGCAGCAGCATGGGCACATTCATGCACGCTGATGGCGACGAGAAAAGCCAAAACTACCGCAAGAAAATCTAAAATAAGTTCCATGAATGATTAGAGTTCACGTATCACTCTAATCTTTGCACCGAGCTTATTCAACCTCTCGGCAATTTCTTCATAGCCACGATTGATAGAATATACATTTCTTAAGATGGATTTTCCGGGCGCCGCTAACATGCCAATTAAGATAATCATTGCTGGACGCAGTGCCGGCGGACAAACAACTTGGGCTGGACGAAGTGGTGTGGGTCCTTCGACAAAGACTCGATGAGGATCAGCTAAAATCATATTGGCATTGAGCTTGGTCAGTTCCATGAAATAAATGGCCCGATTTTCAAATGTCCAATCATGAATCAGCGTTGTACCTTGTGCTTGGGTAGCAATGGGAACAAAGAAGGGGAGATTGTCCATATTAATACCAGGATATGGTCGGCCATATATTTTCTCATCGAGAGCTTTGAGTTTAGAAGGAAACACTTCAATATCCACCAGTTTGGTAAAACCATTGTGCGATGCGTAGGGTTTGGAAGTTTTGAACTTAAGTCCCATTTTTTTCAATTTATAGAGTTCCAGTTCCAGAAAATCTATAGGAGCACGGCGAATAGTTAAATGTGAACCAGTAGTAATGGCGGCACTGAGGAACATCATGGCTTCAATGGGATCTTCGCTATTGTAATATTCAATTGTCTTGTTGATGTCGGGAATGCCATGAACAGTTAAATTAGACGTACCGAAACCATCGATCTTGACTCCCAGTTTTTGTAAAAATCCACAAACTTCTTGCACCATATAATTTGGTGTAGCAAATTTGATCGTGGTTTTACCGGGAATCTTGGCGGCAGCCATAAGTAAATTCTCGCAAGCAGTGTCTCCTGATTCGTACATGATTATTTCCGCTGGATGAATTTTCTTAACACTCACTTCATAATCATCGCGAGTGACTTTGATTTTGACTCCCATTTCTTCGAGACCAAACAAATGCGCAGCCACCGTCCTTTTACCTAATTTACAGCCGGAAGCATGTGGTAATTTAAATTCTTTTAAAAGATGAATCATTGGTCCCATCAGCATGATCACTGATCTGGTTTTGATTGCTGAAGCAACGTTCAATGTTTCTAGAGACAATTTTGCTGGTGGGACAATTTCTAGAGTGTTCGGACCGGTCCACTTCATGCTCACACCAATACTTGTTATCACCTCGAACATACGATTTACTTCTTCGATACGGGGAATGTTGTGGAGGATGGTTTTGCCTTTATTGAGCAGTGACGCACACATCAGTCCCATAGCGCCATTTTTGGAAGCATTGGTATCGACGGCGCCGGAAAGTTTGTGGCCGCCCTCAATTTCGAAGTCCATATAGCCTTCAGAAAGTACCATAATCTTACGATTCAAAGCTTCGCTGATGCGAGCTAACATATCAGTTGTGAGATTCTGCTCACCCTTCTCTATGCGGGCGATAGCGCTCTGACTGGTCTTTAAATTCTTAGCGAATTCTTCTTGAGTAAGGCCTCGCATCTCGCGCAGTTCACGAATAAAGAGACCGATCTTCATCGGCTCTGACTGAATTTTGGTGGACATTGAGTTTTATTAAGTTGTGAAATTAATATCATATATGATATAAGATTTCAAATCCCAGAACTATAACATTGACATAGTTGGTGATGTGGCGGAGAATACCAAGTGAAGGATAATAATTTTTTTGTTCATGAACTCTTGGAAAGCCCAAATTATTTTAGGATTTACGAGTGTTTTTGCGTTTAGCTTGCTTTGCCCTTCTTTGATGCAATTGCCAAAGGTACAAGCTGCACATGTGATGATGTCTTGTGGACAAAATATGCCTGGAGATGAAGAGTCTACAACTGATAGTTCGCATTGCCAGCAAAAGTTTAAAATATCAGGAATACAGGCTGAGAAGAGAGAAATAAAAGATATTGTTGAAAGCATCATTGTTATTCCAGCGATAGTTTTTCATTTTGAATCGTCTTTTCTGGTAGAAAATACTTTTTCATTGATTGAAAATAAACGAGAGAAAATCGAAAGGAAAAATACTCATATACATATTCATAAGAGGGAGTGATATATAACAGTGCTTGACCTGATTTTTTATTGGGTTGGTGTTTTTATATATCATTTATTCTTTTTTTTATGAAAAAATTTATTATTATTACCACTTTAGCCTTAGTTACTTTAGGTCTCAGTGCGTGTGGTGGAACACCAATTGGCGACGAAGAAATTGCTAAAAAGTACAATATCTCCGTAGAACAATATCGTGAGATCAAAAAGGCCGCCGAGGGTATGGGTATGTCGGTGGAGAGTC
>CAZGLA010000029.1:0-2924 GCA_964526575.1 uncultured Candidatus Peribacteria bacterium
CTTAGCTCCAATCTTAATGAATTTCTTAGGATTCTTCAGGAAGTCCACCACTTCCATCAATTCTTCTTTGGCCTCTTTGCAGCCGGCTACATCAGCAAAAGTAATGCGATTATTTTCTTTGTTATATAGACGGGCGCGCGACTTGCCGAAAGATAGTGCTGAGGTATTGGTATTTTGGGCTTGGCGGAAAATGAGGAAGATAAAGAAAATCAAAGCGGCTATCGGTAGTAAATTACCGAGTAAACTAAGAATGAAATCAGTGCGACTGCCATCTTTGACGAAAATTTTGACATCAGGAGGAAAGTGATTACGCACAATGTCATCAGCTTCTTTTGTAGATTGTAATAAAGAATTATCTTTGAGCTTTGCCACTACACTATTACCTTCGACTTGAATAGTATCAATGTTTTCAGGACTGAGATTATAAATCTCATTGATACTTACTTCTTTGCTACTTTGGCCGACAAATTCATTGCCAAAAAATATCGCAACAAATGAGAGCAAAAGAGCGAGAATAATGATAGTTAAATAGCTTCGGCGAGTAGTCTTTTTTTGTCTGTCCATGCGTATTAGTTAAGGAAAGTCACGGTGCGAATTCTACTGGAAATTGCCTGTATGACGCAAGCCCTTCGATAGGCTTAGGTTGGCCTTTTTACATAGAGGGAAATTGTTCCTTTCTTATGTGACAGCAAGATCTTATTTTGATACCTATAACTACTAGCGCTTTGCGCATTATGTAACCATTGATACATGCCGCTGAGCCAACTGAAACTTAAATGATTAATGTGAAGGAAATGTTTCGTCAGATGGTGCAGTAAATAAAATTGTACATAGAGTGGCAGATTTTGGAATGCCTTTTTATTGAAAGTAAGCCGTTTCCCGCTCATAGTGCAATTTTTTGTAATCCAATGGTGTATCCATTCATCCAGAACTCGAATAGTTTTTTGTGCTTGCTTGCTGATGTTTAACAATAATCCCTGAGGAAGTTCGGTAGCGATATGATGGCGAATGAGATTACGAACAATATCAGTATTTTGATTCGTATGGTCTTCATGCCAAGAAATTTTCTTTTTCTGGGCAAATTGAGTGATTTGTTTCTTCGTAAAGGAAAGTAAAGGTCGAAAAATATTGTGTTCACTGAGAACTTTCATGCCCACTAAGCCATGTAAATCACTACCTCGTAAAAGATGTAATAAAATGCTTTCGATTTGATCATCTTGATGATGAGCAGTGATAATGGCTTTTGCATGATGTTTCTTTTGATACTTTTTAAAGATCCCGTAACGTAAATCTCGCGCTGCTTCTTCAATCCCCTTTCTTTGTTGTTTGGCGATTGCCGGCACCTTTACCTTTTCTGTATAACATTCTAAATGCAATTTCTTTGCTTCTTGTTGTACAAGCTTAGTATCATCGCTGCTGTTTTTTCTGATGCTGTGATCAATAGTTACAATAATAAAATGATAATCTTTTAATTTACTGAGACAGTACATCATGGTCATTGAATCGACTCCACCTGAGACGCCGACGATAAAAGTGTCACCGAGATGAAAGTGTTGGTCGAAAGTTTTTTGTAAGGCATTGACCATAGTAGTTTGTATACCATTATCTGTCATTTCGAGTCCCGCGCTTGCGGGATCGAGAAATCTCTATGTTATAAGTCGTAGTATGAACAAAGTATAGCATTGAGATACCTCGACGGGGCTCGGTATGACAACTCTAGAGGACTCGGAAATGAGATTTCTACTCCTTATGCCGCAAGTATCCCTCAATGAATGGCATGATCTCGCCATCTAATACCTTCCTAACATCAGTCATTTCTACATCGGTTCGATGATCTTTTACCATTGTATAAGGATGGAGAACATAAGAACGAATTTGATGACCCCAGGTATTTTGATGAGAGCCTTTCAACTCTTTTAACTCTTGCTGTTTCTCAGCCAATTGCATTGCCAGTATGCGATTCTTTAATGTCTTCATGGCCGTATTTTTATTTTGTAATTGTGACCGTTCATTCTGACATTGAACGACAATACCCGTAGGTAAATGCGTAATACGTACAGCAGAATCAGTCGTGTTTACTCCTTGCCCACCATGGCCACCGGCGCGAAATACTTCAATTCTTAATTCATCAGGATCAATCTCAGTATGTTCGGTTTCGGGCATGACCGGAATTACTTCTACAAGAGCAAATGAAGTTTCCCTGGAATGCTTAGCATTAAAAGGTGAAATTCGAACGAGTCGATGGACGCCAGTTTCACTTTTTAACAAACCATAGGCATAAGGTCCTTTCACTTCAAGCGTGGCGGTTTTGATGCCGGCTTCTTCACTGGGAGAGAGATTGAGAAGCTTACTAGAAAATTTGTTATGCTCTAAGAAGCGTGAGTACATGCGAAAGAGCATTTCTGCCCAGTCTTGAGCATCGACACCACCGGTGCCCGCATGAATAGTGAGAATAACATCCTGGGAGTCATACCTACCGCTAAGCAGCGTGGTGGTTTCAAAATGTTCTACCCTTTTATTTAACTCGGGAACTCGCTTATGGAGTTCAACTGCCAGATCAGGATCGCTTTCTGGCGAAGTGATGGCTACCAATTCAGTAAGCTCTTTGCTTTCTTTTTCTAAAGTCTGCAAACCATCAAGTAATTCTTCAATGCGATGAATATGCTGATTCACCTCTCTCGCCTGCTCTGGTTTTTGCCAAAAGTCTTTATTTTCAGTTTTGATAATCAAAGATGACTTTTCTTTTTCTAGTTTAGGAACATCAAAGATAGTCTCTCAAACGAGAGAGTTTAGTGGTGGTTTCTTCTAACTGGGTTTTAAGTTCGTGCATAGTGTATGAAGAATGAGGTGTAAGAATGAAGAATGAAGGAGGATTAAGGAAGAAGAAAACATAAATATAAACAAAAACCTCCATTCTTCATTCT
>CAZGLA010000030.1:0-3809 GCA_964526575.1 uncultured Candidatus Peribacteria bacterium
TGTTCTCCGACCCTGCACAGCATTTATGGTGCAGGTCTCACTAGCAGGAGTGCGAAAGCGAGGAGCATAACCGACAGTGATTGAGTCTCCCAAACACATAATTCTATGCGGGGATCCATGATGTGCCAAAGTGTCAGGAACAATTAACAATTGAAAATTAACAATTGAAAATTGGAATGCAAAAATAAAGAAGAGAGCCTTTAATCTAATTTTGAATCCTGAATCCTGAATCCTGAATTTCATATATTATGGGACGAAGATAGTCTGGGTAGAGCCGGGAAGGCCCTGACAGAAAAAGAGATAGGTACCTGGTGTATATAACTGCAAGATGAGGGTTTCTTGAGAGCCAATAGTGCGTTCAATCCGTGCTGGTGATTTGGGATCAGTTCTTAACTGACATGTAAGTGTATTTTGATTGAACCATAATAAATTATCACCTGGTCTGGTGGTCATGCTCTCCGGATCAAAATTGCCAAAATCGATAATAGTGGGCAGTACTTGATACATAAGGTCCTGAGTAACCTCACCAACTGCAGGATCATAATCAAAACGTCGACTTAATTGAAAATAGAGTACATCTTTATCGGTTACTAAGAGTCTTCCGGTCTCGGGGTCAGGAGTGAGACTGGGTAGTATGGGTTCCAATGATGTAGGTTCCCAGGCAGGCCTATCCTCAGGGATTTGAAATCCGAGTGGAATAACGAGAGGCTTAAGAGTTTTGAGTTCAGAGTTCAGAGTGGGGGAAGGGGATGCAGTAGGCGGCACAATTAATTGTACCGGTACTGGTGAGGGCGTGGGCAGGATGGTTGCACCGGTCTGGGTTTGAATGGGAATAGGCGAGGGTGTAGATGTGGGCGTGGGTTGCTGTTGTAAAAAAGTTCCAAAGATAAAAAACACTGTACTCACGAGCAGAACGATTGCTAAGCCGATGACAATATTTCTAAGAGTGAGAAAACGAGACATTTTTTTAAAATTCTAAGTTCTAAATTCTAAGTTGTGGACTTGAGTTAAATTTTACACTTTACATTTTAAATTTTTAACTTCTTGGGGCGCAGGCGGCGCTTTCTTGAAAGGTGAAAAAACAAGGATTGATAATATAAAGAAGCCAGCCTCCGGCTGCCAGGAGTAATAGTCCGGCAAGGGCTCCTGCTAAACGTGTCTTGGCCTGGGTCATATCACCACCACCGACCATGATTTGAATCCCCGAGATAATGATCATGATCATGGCCAAACTGCCGACGAGACCACCGGCAAAAGCAAAAATAATTCGCGTGTAATTGGCAATGATATTACCGGAAACATCAATAGAGGTGGTACTGCCAATGGGTGCTTCGAGTGGAACTTGAGCAAGAACAACGGGAAATTGAAAATTAAAAATTGAAAATTGAAAATTAAGAACTAGGAGCGAGAAAATCAATAAGATTGTACGTTTCATAAGTAGTATTGTTATTAAAATCATAGCTCAAAAAGTTCATTTGTGCTATTTTTGCTTACCAGATTTTCTTAGACAATGGTTTCTTTATTTTGGGTGGTTTCTGTCTATTGACATTCTGTGCATTATGTTTTAATATATCACTTTTAATTCACTAAATATCTATGAAACTACCTAGTTTCTTACGTGGAGGGGATGCAGAAAAAACAGTAGCTGAAAGACCAGCTTCCGATCTACATACTGAAGTCCGTGGCGACATCGCTCATGCACTTACATCTCCAGAAGCAGGTCGCTTGGAACATGTGTGGAACGTACTGAGCAATAACTCAGCCAGGCTGGCTGCTTTGGCCGCTGCCGGTACTTTGGAAGGTTGTGAATCAGTGACCGGAAACGGTTATGTTGATGCGGCTATCCTTGCGACTATTTTTGGTACTGGTCTTGTAGGAATGACTGCGGCTTCTATTGGTTTCAAATTTCTGAAGCCATCAGAGTGGGTCATTCTCCGTAATCGTTGGATAGGCGGTAGTAGCGCGGGTTATGAAAAGCGAGGTGGTGTAGCTCTTTGGTTCCGACCAACACATACCCCTTGGGCAACAAATCCCGCTCAACCTAAAGATGTGACTATTGATGGTACCGAACAAACTTTTCCAACGGGAACTGAGTGGTCAGATAAGATTGAGATTGCAGGTGTTCCCTTGCAGGTAAGCTGGTCAGTAATTTTGCGTCTAAAATCGCCAAAACAAGTAATGTTTGCCTTGGGTCCTGATTGGCAACGCACACAAGAAAGAATCAAAGATACTACGAACAGTGTCCTTATTGAAACATTTGGTAGAGCCCCATTACCAGCTGCTCTTATTCAGTCACCAATACCCACTAATGCTACCCCGGATGTTATCGCTCGTCATGTAATGAATTCTTTAAATATTTATAATAATGAAATTAATGGTCACGCTAGAATCAGACAAGCTGAAGCAAATTGGGGAATAGAGCTGGAAGTTCAACTTGGTCCTGTGTCGGAGGACTCTGCTATTCAACAAAGACGAATGGCCCTACAACAAGCTGGTATCGATGTACAAATTGCTCAGACTAATGTTGCGAAGGCAAAGGCTGAGGGAGAAGCTGCACTTGCAAAAGCTACTGGTGATGCCGAGGCGGTTAAGACTATTCTAGCTGCGCAGGTAGAAGGACTTAAAGGTGCTGATCCGACTGTGGCTGCTGTTCTAGTTGCTAGTCAGGGTAGTGGAACTCCCGGTGTTGCTCAGGCAGCAATTACCGCTGGGGCAATAAGAAGTGTTGCTCAGGCAGGCATCAATGTGAATATTCAACCCGCCGCACCTTCTAGCGGAAATACTGGTTCTGGTCCTTCAGGCTCAACTCCATAAATTTTCTTCCCAATTCACGATTCACAATTCTCAATTTATTTTTATTTAAAAAACTATTATGGCACAAAATTTATTAGGTCCTTCACCCGCTCCTACCGCAGCACTTGCTCCAGGAGCAGCACAATCTCCATCAAGTATTGTCTCGGGTACACGCAGTGCTATAGGCTCAGTGTTTGGTTTTATGGGCAGACACAAAGGGAAGCTTGCCATTGTTGCTGGTGGCGTCGCCCTTTATTATTATACCGATGGTCACCCTACTCGTATATTACCTCGTGATTGTAGTGGTGGTTCCTCTCCATATGCTCCTATGGTTGCGCCTCCAAGTATGCCAGTCGCTCCTGCTCCCACTCCCACTCCATCTCCGGAGGCGTATTGGCAAGCAGGTGAAAATTTTACTGCTCAGGCAGATGCATTAGAAACCGAGTGGCGTGATGTTATTGTCAGTGGTGATCATTCTCGTGATCGGGAATTTGATCGTCTTCGAGCTGGCTTCGTTACACAGGCTTTGGATCAGTTTGCTCTCAGTCTGGGAAAGAGCAGTGATGAGACATGGGCAGCGCTCATGGAACGACGTCATGGTGACCTGGAACTCATGCGTATTCGGGAAATTGCCTTTGACCTGTATCGTCTCGGTCTTTATGAAGAAGCTAGAGGTGTCATGAGCTTTTTCTTCTCAGATGGACGCTGGCGCACTGCACCTGATGGTAACTTGTGTCTCGGGTTGGATTTAGCTCGCCGATCAAACATGATACCTTGGGAATCTTTTTCCACTGAAGACAGAGCTGAATTCACTCGTCGTTGTCCAGAAGACGTAGCGAGATACACCCGCTAGACGACAGTAAGTTGCTAAAAGAATTCAAAATTCTAAGTTCTAAGTTAGGGAACAACTAGCTTAGAACTTTTTGTGAACTCGTCTTGATAATTTTAACCAGAATACGGATTATTTCATCTATGGCTGTTAAATGAGCCTCATATTTTAGTTGTCCAATGTCACT
>CAZGLA010000031.1:0-8299 GCA_964526575.1 uncultured Candidatus Peribacteria bacterium
ATACAGGAATGTCATCTGCCTTGGTCATATTATGGATGAAAATGGGCGTAAAATGAGCAAGTCACTCGGCAATATTGTTGACCCGATGGAGGTGACAGACAAACAAGGTGCTGATGCGCTGCGCTGGTACATGTTCAATGCTTCACCTCCTGATCAGCCGCGAAATTTCTCTCTCGGACTGATCGAACAGTCACTGCGCAAATTTCAGCTGACTTTATGGAATACCTATGCCTTCTTTGTTACCTATGCCAATATTGATAAATTCCAAGCGAAGAGATTTACCAAAATCATTGCTGTACGTCATACCGAAGGCGAACAAAATGTCTTGGGTGTGAATAGCACTGACAAAGAACACGTTTATCATCTGACTGATAATGGTCGACGTGATGCAGAGGCTTTGGCCCAAAAGTTTAAGAATAGACCGATTAATCGTATATATATATCACCACTGATGCGTACACAGGAAGTGGCGCAGATTATTGGTCAATTTCACAATGTGCCAATTGTGGAGGATGAACATTTACGTGAAATGGATATGGGTCAATTTGATGGCAAATTGGCTAGTGATGTTCAAGCTTATATAAAAAGTCTGGCCAATCCTTATTCTGAGAAATTTCCCGAAGGAGAATCCTATCTCGATCTAGAAAAGAGGGTTTTTGAATTCTTGGATTATGTCGAACAGGCACATTCCGGTGAGACGGTTATGATTGTCACTCATGAAGCTGTGAAACGCATGATTGATAAATATTTTAATCACACTCCCACCGAAGAGGTACTCAGTAAGAAGTTTGCTCTCGGTCATAGTGATACATACGTCATGCCCTGGACCGAGCATAAACTGGACCATTGGATACTCTCTGAATTACATACTCTTATTCAAGTAGTTACCGATCACCTGGACGGCTATGAAATATGGGAAGCCACCATCAAAATTGAACGCTTTGTGGACAATTTATCCAATTGGTATATACGCCGCTCCCGACGACGTTTCTGGAAAACAGAAAATGACACTGATAAAAATGCAGCTTATCAGACCCTATATCATGTTCTGACAACTCTTACCCGTATCATTGCGCCGTTTGTTCCTTTCGTCAGTGAAAATATATATCGCAATTTGACTAAGAAAGAATCGGTACATATGGCCAGTTTTCCGCATCCTATCAAGAGTTTTATTCGTGCCAATCTCAATGAAGAAATGGGTCTGATTCGTACTATTGTAAATCTCGGTCATTCCTTACGCGCAGCACAAAAGATTAAAACTCGCCAACCTCTCGCTTCAGCGACTGTAGTATCACCTTATAAATTGAACGAGGAAGAATTACAGGTAATTGCAGAAGAGCTCAATGTCAAAGAAATCCATATGACTACTGAAGCAGAGAGCAATATTCACCGTGCAGTGAAACCAAAAGCTTCGATTCTTGGTCCCAAATATGGCAAAGATGTGCAAAAGATCATCGATGCTGCCAAGAACGATAATTTTTCGTTTGATAATGATGGCCGAGCTACGGTCGCTGGTACATTTATACTTGAACCTGACGAATTCGACATTGTTTACCAAACTGAGCCGGGACTGTCCGTGATGAGCCAAGACAATATTGTGGTTGCTCTCGATACCAAGCTCACAGACGATCTGATTCAAGAGGGTTATGCTCGGGAAATAGTCCGACATATTCAGGAATTACGTAAGAAAGCTAATTTCAAAGTAGACAGCCGCATCAATGTGGCTATTGAAGTATTAAGCGAAGAAGAATTAGCACACTCCGTTCTTAGCAAATTTTCTACCTACATTGCTCGAGAAACATTGGCTGATAGCATAGCTGCTACCACGATGATTGCCGATATCGAAGACAAAATCTCTATCGATAAAATAGACCTCCGCTTAAAAGTGGAAAAAGTGAAGAAGAAAACTAAGTGATACAGCCACGAGAGTAATAGTCGCCGTATAATAGACCATTACTTTGTGCAATGCCCTACCAGCAAAGATGAGGACAATGCTTAATTTCATCCAGAGATTACTCATGACTGCCAGGATAATTCCGGTCATGGCTTGAGTACTGGTAATGGCAGAGGTACTGGCTAATTGACTGAGCGATATACTAATAGCATCGATATCAGCAAGACCGGCGAAGATACTCGTGATGTAGAGACCTTGGGCCCCCAAAAATACGTTACTCACCTTGACCAAGAAAGCGATCAGAACAAAGAAAAGGCCAAAGCTAAGGGCTGAACGTAACTGAAAGGGATTTGCAAATTTCATTGCCTCTGATACGTGCCCATTTTTAGATTTTAAAAAGAACAGAAAAATACTACTAACAATCGCCATAGCCAGTGTTGGTATCAAGAGTGTAACAAATACAGATTGGCTAATAATACTTGTTTCTAACAATACTCTGAGAAAAGAGATAGCACTGGTCAGGATTAGGCCAGCAAGAAATAAGTTTACTGGTAGTTTGGTGGTTCGAGATAGAGTAGCCAAGCTACTAGTCACAGCTGTCGAAGAAATCATGCCCCCAAGTCCCGATGTAATCAGCACACTGCCCCGACTACCTAAAAACAAATGGAGAATGTAGCCTATAAAGCTAATACCCGAAATCAGCACAATAACCCACCAAGTAATATAAGGATTAAAGAATTGCCAAGGGCCGATATATTCATTGGGAAGGAAGGGGAGAATTACTGCACTGAGCACAGCAAATTGCACTGTGGCCAATACTGCTTGGCGCGGAATGATTTTTAACCAGCGAACAAATGTACTCTTAAAAGACAGTGCCAAAGCGATCAGAATACCAAGAGCCAAAACAAAACGAACATCAACAAAAAGTGTCAGCGATGCCAGCAAGAATGTCAGCGTGGCAGCAATTTCAGTGGTTAATCCTGCATTTGGAACAGTTTTACTGTACACATAGTAGCCAACAAGCAAGGTCGCCACAAAAGCAGCAAAAGAAACAAAAAGAAAGTTGATAGTTATTTCCTTGGCGATAACACTCGTAAGAAAGCCCCAGAGACTAATGAAGATGAATGTGCGTAAACCAGCAATGGTTCTGGTCTTTTGGTGAATACGCAGTGATTCACGCTCTAGACCAATGAGAGTGCCAATGGCTAAAGAGATAAGTAGGGGGATAAGAAAGGTTTCCATAACTAATAATATTCACATAATTATAACATGTTTATGGCCTGTAGAAGAAATGAAATCAAAGGTTATGGTAAGAAGAAAGGTTAGGTTTTTACTTTTCGTGTTATGACAGGCTATAATCGTGACAGATACTTAGTAATTCCATGTACAAAACCAGTTCTGAACTCAAGAAGATTCTTAAGAAGGTAAGCACTTTGCCTGGTGTCTATAAAATGATCGATAAAGATAAGCAGATCATTTATGTCGGTAAGGCTAAGAATCTACGTAAGCGGGTAAATACCTATTTTCAAAATGGGAAAACCACATCGGCAAAAGTCGTAGTAATGCGCGATAAAGTCGTAAACATTGAAACTACTATCACTCGCAGTGAATTGGAGGCTTTGATATTGGAAACCAATCTGATCAAGAGTTTACGCCCCAGATACAATGTCTTGATGAAGGACGATAAAAATTACGTTTACGTCAAAGTAGATCAGAAAGAAGATTTTCCCGAGATTCATATCGTGCGTAGATTCGGTCGTGATGGTAATACCTATTTTGGTCCCTATACATCAGCAGATAGCATACTTAGGACATTAAAAGCCTTACAAAAGATCTTTCCTTATCGTAGCTGTCAGGGTGAAATCATTGAAGTTGCTCCGGGTAATAATGTCTTTAAGCATCTCAGCAGACGAGCACCTTGTTTGGATTATTATATCAAACGCTGTGATGCACCTTGCATCAGTAAAATTACCAAAGAGGATTACAAAAAGCATATAGAAGCTATCTGTACTATTCTCGCTGGTAATTATCATCATCTCGAGAAAGACTGGCAAGAAGCGATGAAGCAGGCTGTGGATGATCGCCAATTTGAAAAGGCGGCTAAATTGCGCGATCGCATTCAAACCCTACAAATACTATCCGAAAAACAATATGCCACTTTGACTTCTGGGCATAATCAAGATGTTTTGGCAGTGGCAAAAGACAAGGAACATGTCATCATCGCCCTCTTTATGGTGCGAAATGGTCATGTCGTGCAGACGGAACATTTTAATCTCAGTGATTATGCTAAGACTACTGACCCAGCCCAAATAATTAGCTCGTTTATGCAGCAATATTATGTCGATGCTACTTCTATTCCCAAAGAAATAGTAACTAGTATAGCAGTGCCCGAAAAAGCATTGCTGGAAAAATTCATCAGCAATATAAAGGGTCAGAATGTGCATATTTTGATGCCGGAAAGAGGGGAAAAGCGACAATTGATGCAGATAGTCCAAGAAAATGCTGCTCTCCAATTGGAAAGTAATAAAAAAGCTTGGGAAAGAGAATATATGTTTACGACCACCGCTCTGGAGGATTTACAAAAAGCTTTAAAAATGAAGAAAGTACCACGCCGCATTGAGTGCTATGACATCTCTCATATTTCCGGCACGAATAAGGTAGGATCGATGATTGTCTTCATCGATGCCAAACCAGCCACGAATATGTATAGGACATTTACGGTGAAAGAGTTGGCTGAAGGTGTAAATAATGATTTCGCCAGCTTACAAGAAGTCTTTAGCCGCCGCATTAAATATTTGGATGCTACCTATAGAGCCAAGAAAAAGCGGCGCAAGGAAAAAGTAGATACGGTGTCTCTACCCCAGATACCTGACCTGATCATCATTGATGGCGGCAAAGGCCAACTATCTAGTGTCATTCGCGCTTTGAAGGCTGAAATAAAATCGGGAACCAAGGTGAATTTACCGCTGATTGTCAGTCTAGCTAAGCGTGAAGAAGAAATTTTCTTTCCCAATAAAAAAGAGCCATTGCTTCTAGCCAAAGACAGTCCCGCATTATTTTTGATCCAACGTATCCGCGATGAAGCTCATCGTTTTGCTATCAGTCATCATCGTAGCCTGCGTAGTAAAAAGATGATTCGTTCACGTTTAGATACTATTCGAGGCATTGGGCCCAAAAATAAAAAGAAACTACTTACAACATTTGGCAGTGTACATGGCATCAGAGATGCGACTATGCAAGAGTTAGTCGCTTGTGTCGGCCCTAAGATAGCTGAGACGATAAGAGAACAGCTGTAAAACAGCTATTGTAAATCGTGAAATGTGAATCGTGAATTGAATTATAAATTCTCAATTTTCAACTATTGAAATAATTCACAACTCACGATTCTCGATTCTCAATTATTTCTTTGTCATCTTCTTTTTTGCCTTTGCTTTCATCTCTTCTTTCTTGGCCTCACCCATTTTTACTATATTAGGCTCACAGCTTGGACAATACATCTTGTCACATTCATTGCAAACCATGTCTAGTTTTACCCCACCGGCGATACCGGCAGAGACATTATAAAGTAGTGACAATAACAAACCATAAAAGAAAGAAATCACCATCACAATCACTGTCACCACAAAAGTAAACAACAAAACTTCAGTAGGATTGAAAAGAATATTCTGTACCACCGGTTGGCCAGTTTCATTATACATCTGTAGTGTAATTGTCATGCCGGTACTGCCCATCAGGATTATAAAGGCATCAATAATTAAGCCCACTATCAGTGTAATTAATCCTGAAAAAACAGCATATAATTTAGCGAGAGATAAAGGTTTAATTCGAACCAAGGCGTGAATCATAGAAGAAGTTTAAAGTTTAAAGTTTAAAATGTAGAATGGAAATGAACAAAAACTTGTAAATTCAAACTATATGACTGATATGCCTGTAGTCAAACCGGTGCGATTGCAAAAGTATTTGGCCGATTGTGGAATATGCTCACGCAGACAAGCAGAAGGCTGGATAGAAGAGGGGAGAGTGACGGTGAATGGTCAACCAGCAATCATCGGCATGAAGGTATCTGCCAGCGATAGCATTTCTGTTGATGGCAAAGAGATTAAGCTGGTTATACCGGAAAAAGTTGCCTACCTTGTTTATAAACCCAGGGGTGTAACTTCCAGCGCGCAAGATATTCATGCGGAAAAATTAGTCACTAGTTTAGTGCCCAGTGAAGAACGTCTTTATCCAGTGGGCAGATTGGATAGAGAGTCAGAGGGGCTTATTATTTTAACTAATGATGGCGAACTCACCTTTACTTTGACTCATCCTAGCTTTGAAATAAGTAAGAAATATCACGTGTATATTGAACCTGATATCACCGATGCAGACATTATTCGGTTAAAACAGGGGATTATTCATGATAAAGAAGAGTTGCTACTCGATGACATTCAGCTACTGAACCCTCATGAGGTAATAATTACACTTCATCATGGCAAGAATCGCCATGTTCGCCGCATGTTCGCTACGCTGCGCTTGGAAGTAACCAAACTCATTCGTACTAATATCGGGCCATTATCTCTTGCAGATCTCGGTGGAAAACCCTATCTTCGCCTTACTCAAGAACAACTTAAACAACTAATGTCATCCTGAACTCTTGAGTTGTCATCTCGAGCTTTGTCGAGAGATCTCAATGCTATAATTCGTTTAATAACAATGTATACCATAGAGATTCCTCGACCCCGCAAAGTGCGGGGCTCGGAATGACAATCAAAAATTGTCATGTCCCAATCCTTCCTCATCAGCGCGCTTTTCTTCTATCAAGCTTTGCAACATTCAGTTCTGCTCAGTTTACCGCCAGCAGAACTATCTCCTAATGAGCAAAGTGCTATTCTTGTAGAAAATCAACAATTTGCGCCGGAGCTTTTTGGTATCACTCGAGACAACGAGGCTATCGAACCAATTATCAACGCGAAAGCAGCACTCGTCATGGATGCCAAGACTCAGGCGGTTCTTTATCAAAAGGATGCTTATATCCGCTTGCCCATTGCCAGTATCACCAAGATTTTCCTCATCATGGCACTTCTGGATAGTAAACCTGATCTCAGCAAAGTAATTACTGTTGATCAATATTCAGCCGACATGATAGCTTCCAAACTATATTTGCGTCCCGGCGATAAATTGACCCTACATAGCCTTCTCCAAGCCAGCCTTATTGCCTCGGCAAATGATGCCACAATGACCTTGGTACAAGGTTTCTTTGGTGGCACAGACAAAGCTGTAGATAAGATCAATGAAAAAGTAAAAGCTATGGGACTCATCAATACTCATATCACCAACCCGCTGGGCTTTGATAATAAAGATAATTATTCTACAGCCTTTGAATTAGCCAAAGCAGCCTATAAAGTCAGTAAAGCCTATCCCACTATCCTGGATGCTACCAAGCAAAAGCGCTTATTTATCACATCACAATTTGGTCATGACTATGAAGTCAAAAGTACCAATTTACTCTTAGGCAGTTATTTAGATTTGCAGGGCTTGAAGACGGGAACTACTCCTGCAGCCGGGGAATCATTTGTCTCCATAGGCACCTATAAAGGCCGCGAGCTGATTACGGTTGTACTCAATAGTCCCGATCGTTTTCAAGAAACGAAGGTATTGTATGAATGGGCGATGAAACATTATAAGTTCTGAGTTATAACTCTGCATTCTGAACTGCACTCTGAACTAGTCATTGTGTTAGATTAGCAAATTAGGTTATAATTAGAGCGTTTAAACAAAACAAAATGAATTTCACAGCCCTTCGTGCCGTCGTCCGCAACATCAAGAGTCATGTCAGCTGCCCCAGCTGTGACAATAGTTACTCCAATGATGATATTAGCGTTGTCAGCTCAATTGGCGATCGCTGCGTTATCGTCGCTCAATGCGATTATTGTAAGACTTCCATTTTGATTACTGCTAGCCTCACTCCATCTGCACAAGAAGGAGGCGCTACCAACATCAATACCAATGTTGAACAATTGGATCCTAGTCAAATGGTCACTTCTGACGATGTCATGAATGTCCATCAATTCTTGAAAGACTTCAAAGGCGACTTTGGCGATATCATGAAGAAGTAGGTTTTATGCAGATCGATAGGACCAAAGCAGAAGTCACCGAAAGCAAAGAGAAAGTCTCACCAACTGAGATTAGAATTTTTGCTGTTGAAACAACAAAAACAACACATGATCACATGACCAAACAAGGATTTGGTTATAGCTCTCCCTCAGCCTCTCCTCAGAAAAGCACTAGTTACATTTGGAGTGGTCAATTACATGGTTCATCTCCAGATATTACAAATAGTATGAACGGTAGAGACAGTTTGGAAGAGCTGGCACAAAACTTTGCCGATAATTATCGCCGACATCAAAATCTTTTTTTACAAAA
>CAZGLA010000032.1:0-4383 GCA_964526575.1 uncultured Candidatus Peribacteria bacterium
GGACTATTGATCTAGCCGAGGTAACCCGGATTTGGCAGGGTGGATGTATAATCCGCGCCGAAGTATTAAAGATGCTTACCGAGATGTTACAAAACATCGATAAGAAACACATGTTAGCGAATCTCGATTTACACAAACAGATGGAGCAAGGCTGGCAATCTTGGACTGAAGTTGCACTACAGAGTATACAAGCGAAGGCAGTCATCCCTTGTTTCACGAGTACGTATCAGTATTTACTCAGCGTGGTCGAAAAACAAAGTTCAGCCAATCTTATTCAGGGACTACGCGATTTTTTTGGTGCTCATACATATGAACGGTTAGATCAATCCGGTCATTTTCACACCCCTTGGTAATCCTTTCTCATGTTACTCAATAAAATCAAAGACCCCTTCGCTCTGATCATTTTTGGCGCCTCAGGCGACCTGGCTCAGGTAAAGGTTTTCCCCGCGCTGTATAGCCTGATCGAACAAAAAAGGCTACCCGATGACTATGTGATTGTAGGGTTTGCTCGTACCAAATTGACCGATATAGAATTTCGCGAACAATTCCGCCAAAGCGTCCAGCAAAGATTTGGCAATCAAGTGGATGGAGATTTGTTAAAGAAATTGTTAGAAAAGGTTGTATATGTGAGCGGTCAGTATGATGATAAGACTGCGTATATAAGACTCAGTAAAAAGATTCATCAGTTTAGTCCGCGTATAAAGCTTAAAAAAGTTGCTTATTTTGCTGTACCACCGTCAATCTTTCCGCCTATCATCGCGAATTTTTCTTCAATGCGAAAAAAAGGCGAGGAGATGAAACTCATTTTAGAAAAACCCTTTGGGATTGATATGCTCTCAGCTCAAACACTTTTCCATACTGTATCTCTACATTTTGCTGAATCAGAAATTTACTTACTTGATCATTATCTCGGCAAAGAAGCTGTGCAAAGTATTCTATCTTTGCGTTACGCCAATAGCATCATAAATCTCATGCTTCAAGGCCAGGCAATCGCCAATATTCAAATTACCGCATTCGAGGACCACGGCATCGGTAGACGTCTGGGATATTTCAATGAGGTGGGCATTATCAAAGATATGGTCCAATCACACCTGTTGCAAATCCTAGCTTTGGTTACTATGTCCATTCCCGTTAAGGAGTCAGCGGAAAGCTTTCAACGCGAAAAAACCAGCATCTTGTCTTCACTTCACTTTCCCGACAAGGGTCCTAACAGTTTGGTCATCGGGCAATATAAGTCTTACTCAAAAGAAGGAAATATTGCCAAATCCAAAACCGAGACCTTTGCAGCTATGAGGCTTTATATCGATCAGCTCAACTGGTATAACGTGCCGATCTTTTTGCGTACAGGCAAACGAATGAAAAAGAAGAGAACTGAAGTGGTAATTGAATTTAAAAAGTTACCGTTTCAACGCAGTGATCTTGCTCCCAATAGACTGGTCCTCAATATTCAGCCTGATGAACGTGTGAGCCTGCAATTGTTAAACAAAATAGGTGGTACCTACAGTCATTTTCGTACGCTAACCACAAGTGATACTCTGGCTTGTTTTGGTGATGATTGTCTCCCCGAGCATGCTCGTTTGCTCATTGATGTTATGAGGAGTGAAAGAATGTTTTTCTTGAGTTTCGCGGAGGTCTTGGCTGCCTGGAAAGTTGTGGATGCAGTGCTCGCTTACAAGCAAGAAAAAAAGATCCCTTTAATTATTTATCCTGACGGTGCCTCTGACCTCAAAGAGGCTGCTCGATTACCTCAGGCGCAAAATTTTAGTTGGTATTAACTATGGAGACCTATTTTTTTGATTCTGAAGAAATGTGGCGGAAGGAAACGGTGGATTTTATTGTTTCTCGAGTCACCAAAGTACTGAAAAATCAGAAAGAGTTTCGTCTTGCTCTGAGTGGTGGTAGCACACCCAAGCCGATATATGCCGCCTTGGCTGAAGAAAAGCTTCCCTTTGCTCAGCTTCATCTCTATCAAGCAGATGAGCGTTATGTGAGTAAAGAAAGTCCTGAGCTCAATGCTAATATGATTCAAGAAACTTTGGCATATAGGCTACCAGAAGCCAATAAACATTTTTTTAACACGGCGCTTTCAATTGTTCAAGCGAAACAGAATTATGAAAATATTCTTTTAGAAACAGGCTCGCCACTATTCCATGTAGCCATTCTGGGCATTGGTCCGGATGGTCACACCGCTTCGCTTTTCCCTCATTCTGCAGCATTAATGAGTGATAGATTGGCTGAACATACAGAGACTGACAATTTTCCAGGCCATGATCGCTTAACACTGACTCCCAGAGCTATTTTACAAAGTGAGAGTATTCTCATATTGGTGAATGATCCTAAGAAAGTGAGTCTTATTGAGAGGTTTATAAATGCCAAAGAAAATATGGGTGAACTGCCAATTCTATTTGTCAAAAATCATCCACGAGTTTTTCTATATTGTCGAAAATGAGAAATCTCTTTATAGTAACGCGTGCATCATGGGCACGTAGCTCAGCTGGTTAGAGTACCACATTGACATTGTGGGGGTCCCCAGTTCGAATCTGGGCGTGCCCACCATATTTTGCGGGATAAAAAGGTCAGTGGCCTCGAAGGGGACCCTTTGGGTTTCGAATCCGTCCTGAACCTGCCGAAGGATCGCGCACTACGTTTGCTCTTCTTTTGATGTTTTAGTATAAAGAAACATCATTAACATTTTCCCATGGGCTTGGAAGAATCACCCTCAACAACCGAACAGGTAGAAAATGGTCTTGCCGAGTTAAACGAGCTCACCGCTATCTCTCCTGTGGACGGCCGTTATGCAGGGCAATTACATGCCTTGCGTGAACACTTCTCGGAATTTGCTTTGATTAGAGGGCGCATTGAAATAGAAATCAAATATTTACATGCTTTGTCTGAAATAGGCTTAGTGCGGAAATTTACTGAACAGGAAAAAACCGACCTAGATAATGTTTATTTGTTGTTTAATATTGATGATGCTCAGGCTGTTAAGAAAATAGAAGCCACTACTCGTCATGATGTTAAATCCATGGAGTACTTTTTGAAAGGAAAACTCCAAGGAAGTTCTCTGGAAGATGTTTTGGAAATGGTACACTTTGCTTTAACAAGCGAGGATGTTACTAATCTTGCCCAAAATTTAGCAATTCAAAGAGCCAAGACCAAGGTTTTGTTACCTACTGCTTGGGGACTCATAGATACTATTGGTGATCGTGCCAAAGAGTGGCAAAAGATTCCTATATTGGGTAGATCCCATGGCAGAGAAGCACCAGCAACTCCCTTAGGCAAAGAATTGGCTCTTTATGGTGTGCGTTTAGCCAACAAGGCTCATGAGTTAGGTCAGTTACAACTGACTGGCAAGCTCACTGGCGTTATGGGCAATTTCCACGAACTGCAAGCAGCAGCACCGGAAATTGATTGGATACAGTTTTCTATTAATTTTGTAAAATCTTTAGGTCTTGAACCGCAAGTTTATACTACACAGATTGAACCACATGATCGTTGGGCAAGAATGTTGAATATTATTTCTGAAATGATGACTATTCTAGAAAGTACCGATCAAAATCTCTGGGCATATCTTTCTCATGATTACTTTTTTCTCCCTCCACGAAAAGGCCAAATTGGTTCATCGGTAATGCCTCATAAAGGTAGAAACCCTATTGATCTAGAAAACAGTGAAGGAAACGCCATATTTACCTTAGGCCTTTGCCAGAACCTAGCTAGGGAGCTACCAAATTCTCGTTTTCAGCGCCATCTATCAGACTCTACATTGGCAAGAAATTTCGGTGTTGTTTTTGGTCATATGATATTAGCCTTGGCGAATGCACAATCTGATATAAAAGATTTACAGCCAAAAGAAGATGTTATAAAGGCTGACCTGGAACACAAATGGGCGATTGTCACCTCCGGTATTCAAACTCGCTTACGTTTCTTAGGAGTAAAAAACCCTTATGAAATGTTCGATGAATTAGCGAAGACAGGGCCGATCACAAAAGAGCGCTTACATACATTTGTGGACTCGCTTCCTATTGCAGATCAGGAGAAAGTGCGATTTAAGACTTGGACTCCTGAAAATTACCTGGGAGAAGGAGTAAGGCTAACTTATATGATGTTGAATGATATTCGCGATCTAAAAGCTGCGAGAAAATTATAACAATAGAGCTTTGGTTTTCGGATAATGCCTAGTTAAAACGTTACTTACTTGTTCGGCTATTTTCTGGTTATCTTTGAGTACGACCTGATCCTTCGTAACCGTACTCTTGATATGGAGATCTTTCATGTTTCTTTGTAATTGTTTTAGTACATCTGCCTTCTGCCAAACAATGTCTTCATAAATATTGTTAAAAGGGAAATTGAGACCGATCACACCGATGTCATGATCATGGGGGA
>CAZGLA010000033.1:0-1992 GCA_964526575.1 uncultured Candidatus Peribacteria bacterium
AAAACTTTAATCATATCTTTAGAGAATCATAACTTAAAAATAGTGTATGTCTCGATCTGCTCAAGAAAGCTTTAGAGAAATCACTGACCAACCGCGGCGCCCACCCAAGTGGGAGACTGTAGCAATAATCAAAGGGAATAAAAATATTCTTGCAGAGTTACGTTCCCAGTTGTTAGAAAGCATCGAAGGCAAACAATATATTGGGATGTTAAAAGCCTTAAGAATTTTTGGCATATCAATTGCAGGTGTTCCCACTTTTGCAGCCCTCAAGAAAGGTCTTACTGCTGAAGTACTGGGAAAAGCTTTAAAGCTAGAAGAACCTACTTTATGTCTCACTCCACCGCTGACCAGACAGCAGATGATAGAGGCTATCGATAGTCAACGAGGTCGCAGTAAACTCATTCGAAAGAAAACATTTATCTATCAGCCAGACAATGACTTTCTCTGGAATGAAGGTCAGGCCGAAACGAATCTTCAGTGGGAAGTGAATATAGAGGAAGGCAAGCAGGATATACCATTCGATGAGCAAATTTTTTGGACTGGCAAACCTGGTGAAAGTGAGCCAAGGACAAATCAAGAACAGGTGAAATTGTGGATGCAAAAATATACAGACCACGGCTTAGATATCATGAGTGGAACTAGACGCAACCTGACTGTAATAATGAAAGGTTTAGCAGGCAGGAAAGCAATCGATAATGGTTTCTGGACTCTGATCAATCCGCAATCAGTAAGCAAGGATCCAAACGCACTCCGAGCTGATAGTTGTTGGGGCGATGGTTGGGTCTCCTTGCGCAACGGCACGTCGAACTTTTTCGGTAGCTGCCTGCGAGTGCGCCCTTCCGTAAGAGTTAAACTTTAAAACAATATATGTCTCGATCTCCTGAACAATGTACATTTGGAGAAATCATTGATCAACCAAGGCGCCAAGCTCAATTGGAAGGTGAACAATATACCGGGATGTTAAAAGCCTTAAAAACTTTTGGCATATCTCTTACAGGAGTTCCTACTTTTGCAGTAGTCAAAAAAGGTCTTACTCCTGAAGTACTTGGAAAAGTTCTGAAACTACAAGAACCTACTTTGTCTCTGACTCCGCCACTGACCAGACAGCAAATGATAAAGACTATCGATAGTCAAAAAGGTCGTAGTAAATTCATTCGAGAAAAGACTTATGTCTATGAACCAGGTAACGATGAACTCTGGAGTGAAGGTCAAGCAGAAGAGCATCTTCAGTGGGAAGTGAATATCGAAGAGGGTAAGCAGGATTTACCATTCGATGAGAAAATTTATTGGACTGGCAAACCCGGCCATAGTAGATCAAGAACAAATCATGAACAGGTGAAATTGTTGATACAACAATATACAGCCCAAGGCTTAGAGGTTATGAGTGGAACAAGACGTTATCTGGCATTAATGATGAAAGGTTTAGCTGGAGGAAAACCCATCGATCAAGATTCCTGGACTTTGATCAATCCACAAATGGTGAGCAAAGATCAAAATGCACTCCTGGGTGCTGGTCACTGGCGCAAAGTTCAGGTCTTCTTGTTCAACAATTATTTGAGTAATTCCTACCGCGACCTGCGAGTGCGCGCTTCGGTAAGAGTCTTATTCTAATAGACAGAACGAATATCAACCGATATCCAGATCCCGAATATGTCCACGTGTTTTTGCTACTTCATCTTTGAGATGACGTGCTGCAACCCAGCGTAAGACCTCGATGCCAGTTCCCGAGATCCAATAGTGCATAAACTTTTCTTTGTGAGGTTTAGGATAATATCCATTGACATGACTATAATCTTTAGTATGACTGACGACACGATAATCTTCAGTATGACTGATCCAGCCTTTCTCTAAGAGAGATTTGATGGTAGTTTCAACTGCTTCAAGAGAAATGCCATATTCCTTGCGAACCCTCAACATTGCCATTTCGAAAAATTGATCTTCTATACCCCTTCCATCTTCAATATATTCCAACAGCGCATTAAGAAGCGCTAG
>CAZGLA010000034.1:0-5686 GCA_964526575.1 uncultured Candidatus Peribacteria bacterium
CTTGAGCAGGAAATTGAAAAGCGACAAAAAGCACCGTGGCTTTGCTGTCATTGATAATTTGCATGGTCTTATTAGCTTCTTCTACCTTGGGTGATCCAGGGAAGAATCCAGCGATGTGAATGCCAGGGAAAATTTCTTGTAGCTTTTTTGCAGTTTTCTCGGCAACACCATGAGCTCCACCAAGGAGAAAGATTCGTTCCTGATTTTTGTTCAGTTCTTCGACAAGTGGCAGGAAAAGATCACTGCCAGTGACACGCTCGGGAAGAGGACTGCGCGTAACTCGTTTTGTAAAAGGAATGAGGAATAAGGAATAACAGAGTTGCCAGAAGATATAGAGAGGTTTGGTCAGGCGATATAATCTAGGAAACAAAGGTCTTCTGGCTAAAAAATGTGTGGCCCACAATATGCCAATGCCGTCCGCGAGATGAATATCTGCTGACTGCAGGACACTTTTAAATTGCGCATTCTTCATGCTCTCGAGAGCAAATTCAGGATTAATCGTTACAACCCGGGTTTTGTCGCCAGCCTTAACTCGATCAGCAATCACCTGAATCGCTTCTTTTTGCGTATAGGGGTCGAATGGGATGTCAAAAAGTGATATAGCCATATCTTCTTTAGTGTCCACAATATACCTCATCTCAGCGCTGAGATTTAGTGTTATAAGGACTTGTGATAATCTGACTCTGACATTAAGCCAACATTGTGCAGATTTCTCTTCTTCTCCAATACGTAGATAAGGTCAAAAGTCATTACTTTGCTAAGCGAAAAACCTATCAAGAACGGTTAGAGCTTTTAAAAAAAGCTTGGGAATCTTTAGCGAAAGATCGCTTACCATTGGCGGATTATCAAATCGATTATAAAGGCTACCAAAAGACTGAGTATCGAGTGTTGGCTGTAGATAGTTCACCTGTAGATCTTTCCAGACATCGGAGCATTCCTTTGAAGGCATTGTCGCTGGCGAGAGTGCTTACTGATTATCAAAAAGGTGAAGAGATTATCGAAAATGAAATACAAGATATTCCTGAAAGTGATGAAATTGGCGCCTTGGATTTTCCTTTGCGTGAGCTTAAATATGCCACTGAGTCTTCAGGAACATCTGACCTGATCATGCTTGATGGTAGCTTAATTCGTTGGCAATGGTGGCAACTGCAAGAAGAAAGACGTGGTGCATTTGTTAAAAATTATGCGGACTTGTTGAATGCTTCTTATGCAAAAGGACAGCCGGTATTGGGAGTCATCGACCGTTCTTTGAGCCGAGATATCACCCATCTTTTGGAATTGGCAACCAAACAAGATTTTGCTGGTTTGGTAGATACCGATCTTTTCCTGGGAGTATTAGAAGAAGATCAGTTTTCGCCTGTATTCATCAGTTATTCGCCAATTACTAAACTTTTACCGGAATACAAAGTGGCATATTGTTATTATCGGCCGAGTGATAAGTGGAATAATATTTTACGTATAGAATTTTTATTAGGTAATATGCCAGAGAATGTCTGGCAGTATTGTGTTGATCAAATCGAAAAAGGCAAAGGTTTTCCCTGGAGCATTGCTCGGGCTCATGATCTCTGTGTTATTAAGGAATCTGAAAAACAATTATTAGAACGAATACTGCAGGGGGAAGGTTTTTCACAGAAGGAAATAATGAAACAATAACTTAAGTTCTAAGTTCTGAGTTGTGGCAAAAACTCTGAACCTTGAACCAGTTGACAATAATTCTAGAAGTTATACAATACCACTTCATTATATCTCATTATGTCTGTCAGCATCGATCTTAAGCGTACTCTTGAACTGCCCAAATTTGCGCGTTCAGTACAATTCGGCACACCGGCAGTGTTGCGTGCCATACGAGATGCGCAATTTTTTCCCGGTGATCTCCGATCTGCCATAGATAAACCGGAAGGAGATAAAGAAAAGGCCTTACGTGATGGTTTCCTGGGATTTCTGGGTATCAATGCCAAGGCGGTTGACAATAAGGACTATGTTATCCAAGTATTGCAGAATTATGTTGATCATTTTGGCAAAGCAGCCAAGGTTTGGAGAGATTATGAATGGCAACTGGTTGCTCATACTGAAGCCCAAGAATTATTACCAGAATTAGAGAGTCACTTGCTTGATAGGCACGTTTGGGGTGACGTTTTTTTCAGTTTATCCGCAGAGCAGCGTGTATCATATGCCATTCAAGCATTGGCGATTTTTCTTCTTCATCTTTTCAAAATTGCTCTAACTCGTACTGAAATAAGAGAAACAATGAGGCGTGCTCGTAAAGATACTGATATTGATCCAGTATCCGACAGACCGTCTCCAGCACCACCGCCTGCCCAGGCCGAGTGGGAGGACAACTTTCGGCAATATTTAGGGCAATTGCCAGAGCAAAATCGTGCACCACAATATGAATTACACTACCGTTTTTTCTTTTTCAAAAATTTCATTTTAGATGCATTACAGAGTGCACCTCATGGTACTACATTAGAAGAACTTTGTATTGATTTGCAAAACAAAACCGGGTTGCCGGCCGAATGTGTGCAGAAGGTACATTATTTATATAAAAAAGAACCTGAATTCATTAAGGATCCTAATCGTACACTGCAGCATATACTGGAACGTGAGCGACAACTCCGGGTAAATGAAACGGTGACGATATTGGACGATGGTAAGTCAATGATAGAAATCCAAGAAATTACCCAGGGTCTGACTAATGTACAAGGTAATCATCCTGACATGCCAGAAGTACCGGTGCGACAAATTGTCACCAAAGAGGGGATGCCTGCTTTTATCTTTTCTACTGAAAATCGTGTTGTTGTGCGTTATCCCACTGTGGAATATGAGATGCATCAAGTATTCCAGAAAGTGAAAAGCAGACTACAAGGATTAAAAACTGCTCAGAAAGAGGTATTGACGGTGACCGCTTTTGAAAAATTGAGAGCTTTATTATTTTCTCAAGTTGACAATGTTTATAATAATTTTTATGCAAGTTTTGCCTACCATCAGGCTCCAGCAGTATTAGCAGATTTGAAAAAAACTGCCGAAGAACGAATAGCAATACATTTACCACTTATCGAACAGATACTTCCTGTTATTGAGCAATTGCAATCTCTCATTCAAAATGGTTTTAACCCTAGTCTTTTCAAGAGAGCTGAAAATATATTCAACAATCAAGATCAAGAATCGGTCAATGTGAAGCGTTGGCTTTCCAGCCCGATTGCTGTTGTTATGCCTATCGATCACATAGTGCGCGAATACATAAGGAAGTTGGGAGAAGGTTGTAAGCAAGTAGAAGATATTATTGCTGCCAAAGCAAAATTTGAAAAATTAGATACTTTTGTGCAAGCATACCTGGCCAACATAACCGACTTAGATGATTCATGTGCTCAGTTTATTCGTGGTCATATAGATATCATTCGCTCCAAATGGCCGACTTTTAATGACTGTTATAAAGTATTGAGTATTGATGCTAAGGCTGACCAGGCACCGAAAGCGGAATTTATGCTATGGCTAACCACTCTCAGTGAAACCTTAAAACAATATAAAGCTGTAAATATTCCTCAGCAGATCGGATACCTAGAAAAAGTAATGTGTCAGGGAGAGGTTAGTAACTCTGTTTGGAAATGGGAACAAAAGTCTTTTCTAGATCAATTTTCTTTGGATGAAGATATTATGCAGACAGTATGGCAAACCTGGCAGAAAGGAATTATGGACCATCTATTAACGGCGCAAATACCGGATCCTGATCAAGAACGTGAGAAAACCTGTGCAGTAATTATGAATAACTTGCCAGTATTTAAGCAAGTGGTTGGTCGTTTCCCCGCTCTTTATCCGGAGTTTTGGTATATGAATCCTGAACAATATTTGGGTAAAAAAACTACATCCGGGGTACCGTTGACTGATGCATCGCATATTTCAGTGAGTCGTGATGATAAGGTGGAACAATGGGAGATTGTCTATGCATTAGGCATGATCAAGTTACGTAAAATTGCTGAAGAGTCTGGGGGCCGAGAACGAAAGAAAACAGTATTCCAAAGCTAGGAAACTGTAAGTTCTAAATTCTAAATTACTCCACGCCAAAGGTCCATCTGGGTGAATTAAAGTTCACGATTTAGGATTCACGATTCTTATTTCATATGGTAGTCTTCTTTCGCTTAAAAAGTGAAGCATGGGACTTTGGAATTGGTTTTTTCCTGACATTACTACCAAGGAGTTGAAGCGCATCACTCCTATGGTTGCGCATATCAATAAACTGGAAGAGGAGTATCAATCTTTCAGTGAAGAAGAATTGCGCCGTAAAACAGAAGAATTTCGCGATCGTATCGCTAATGGTGAATCTGTGGATACCATTCTTCCGGAGGCTTTTGCAGTGGTCAAAAATGCTTGTCGGCGTTTAATAGGAACCAAATATACTATTTCTGGTCTGGAAAAGACCTGGAATATGATCCCTTTTGATGTGCAGCTTATCGGTGGCATTGTGATGCATCGTGGGGGGATTGCCGAGATGAAAACCGGAGAAGGAAAAACGCTGGTTTGTACTTTGCCGATTTATCTCAATGCCTTGGAAGGAAAAGGCGTACATCTGATAACGGTTAATGATTATCTGGCTCGTCGCGACTCAGAATGGATGGGACTGATTTACCGGTTTTTAGGTTTATCAGTAGGAACAGTTGTTCATGGTTTAAATCAAGATCAGAGGAAAGCTGCTTATGGATGTGACATTACCTATGGAACCAACAATGAATTCGGTTTCGACTATCTCCGTGACAATATGATTCAGGATATCAACCATATTGTGCAACGCGATCTCCATTATGCCATTGTCGATGAAGTGGATTCGATCTTGGTGGATGAAGCGCGTACGCCACTCATTATTTCTGCCCCTGCCCAAGAATCAACATCTAAATACGTAAAATATAGCCAGCTCATTCCTAGACTCAAAAAAGATGAAGATTTTGTTGTCGATGAAAAACTAAAAACCACCACGCTCACTGAGAAGGGTATTACTTCCATGGAACAATTGTTGGGTTTAAAGAATATATATACTGATGCAGGATTTACTGAAGTACATCATATTGAACAAGCTTTGCGCGCTCATGCTTTGTTCATGGTTGATCGCGACTATGTAGTCAAAGATGGGGAAGTGATCATCGTTGACGAATTTACTGGTCGCTTGATGCCTGGTAGGCGGTTTTCTGAAGGACTTCATCAAGCCCTGGAAGCCAAAGAAGGCGTGGAAGTGAAACGTGAAAGTAAAACGTTGGCCACGATTACCTTTCAAAATTATTTTAGGTTGTACAAAAAACTCGCTGGTATGACGGGTACTGCAGCGACTGAGGCCGAGGAATTCGAATCGATTTACAATTTGCCGGTAATTTCTGTTCCTACCCACCGACCAGTTACTCGTAAAGATTTACCGGACCTGGTGTACAAAAATGAGCATGGAAAATTTAAAGCGGTAGTGCGGGAAATTAAGAGGAAATATGAGACTGGCCAACCGGTATTGGTTGGTACTATATCTATAGAAAGATCGGAGCATTTAAGTAGTTTACTACACAAAGAAAATGTCCCTCATCAAGTGCTCAATGCCAAATTTCATGAAAAAGAAGCAGAAATCATTGCTCTAGCCGGACAAAAAGGGGCGGTGACCATCGCTACCAATATGGCTGGTCGTGGTACCGATATTCAACTCGGTCCTGATGTT
>CAZGLA010000035.1:0-3370 GCA_964526575.1 uncultured Candidatus Peribacteria bacterium
GACTTAAGTTCATCATGCACTGTTTTACGGGAACGCCGGATGATGTCGCCTGGATTGTAGAAAAGGGCGGATTTATTTCTTTGAGTGGTATTGTGACTTTTTCTAATGCTAGAGATTTACAAGAAACCGCCAAGGGTATTCCTAATGAGCGTCTATTAGTAGAAACTGATGCGCCATTTTTATCACCACATAGTAGACGAGGAAAAAGATGTGAGCCGAGTTTCCTCGTAGAAACAGCCGAAAAAGTGGCACAATTAAAAAATATGCCTGTAGCTGAATTGGCTGAATATTTATATGAGAATACTAGAAAAGCCTTTGGCTTCGCAGATATTTCCAAGCCGTAAGCACCGTACTACAGCCGGTTAAAACAATCGCAGTGCCAAAAAGAATAAGCGTAATGGGCAGAAAGTTGATTTGCACAAAGCTGGCGATATTTACACTGTTGGTGCCGAAATACTCCAGAGCAAAGGGTGTGAGTTTTTGAGCAATCAGAAATAGGAAAAATAGGGCAATACCGGTGGAAATGATACTGAGCCATAAAGCCTCAGCAATGAAAGGAAAAAGGATCTTTTGATAGGAAGCACCCACGACCTGCATGATCGACAATTCGCGCTTTCGGGCATGCAAACTCAATTGCACGGTGGATATAATAATCAGCATACCAATAGCAATAAAAATAGTGATGAAGAAATATAAGAAATATTTTATCGTATCAGTGATTGTGATTAACTGTTCAATACGACTTCTTTCGTCAAAGTTATTACGTACTTTACTGAGATCGATGATGGCACTGTTTTCTCGACGATCAAGGAAGTTAATCAGTTCTTCATGCATCTTAGGGTCAGCAATGCTAATACGTAAGGTGGCTGGCAGGGGATTACTGATATTATAAGTTTCCAGAAAGTCTGGTAGCTCGGGGTGTTCTTTGCGGAAATTCTCCAATGCTTGATTCTTACTTATGTAATTAACTGAAACGACATATGGTAATATATCCAATTCGTGAATGAGTGGCTGCACTTGATCCAAGGGTACATTGTCTTTGACTTCGATACTGAAGTCTAATTTAGTGTTTACTATGGTAATTGCTTCTTCAGTGAGAAAAGAAACAATAATGGCCAAACTCAATGTGGATAAGACCAAGGCAATAATGAATATTGTAGCCAGAGAACGTAAAGGATTACGAGCTAGTTCCGCAATGCTCATGGCAAATCCCCGAAAATTACCATTTCGATATTGCTTCACTTTGGGGATAGCCAGTACTTTCTTAGAAAGTACTTTATGTTTCAAACTAGCCATTGAAGCCTTTATTTTCTGGCTCAATTCTTTTAACTTGCCCATTACTTTTTGCCAGAAAGAAGGTTTGCTTTCAACAGTTTTGATGTGTAAATAAACTTTTGTACCGTGAGATTGAGGCATGAGTTTTGCACTTGTTTCTTCTAGATATTATACTGCGGGCATCTTCGATGCAATTAAGAATCGTAAATCGTAAATCGTGAATCGTAAATTTGAAGATTATCATTCACGATTCACAACTCACGATTTATAATTATTTTAAAAATGGCAACTGTATTGATTTCTCGACCGGAAGACTTTGATATCCACATTCCCCAGATCTTGGCAGCTATGCAGTCCAAGAATCTGCTGCTATTACAAGGTCCTTTGGGTGCGGGAAAAACTACCTTTGTGAAAAGATTGGGTAATTATCTAGGTGTAGAACGCATTATAGTCAGTCCAACATTCGCTTATGTGCGGGAGTACAAAATGCCCAAGAATAAGCGTTTGATTCATCTTGATCTCTATCGATTCTCGGGTAATTTAGAAGAAATTTTACCGAATGATATTAAACAGGAAGCAAAAATCATCTGCATAGAATGGCCGGAAATGGCTCAAGAGGTTTTTGATTTGCCCCATCTTATTCTTAATTTTGCTTACACCGATGAAAAGGATTCGCGCACTCTTCTTTGGTAAAAATCTGCTTTCGTTCATATTAATGTTTGTGACGACTATCATTGTCGTGAATCTTTTAAATTTAGGCCGGCAGTATTTTTTCCCAGTACATTTGCCTTGGCTAGAGTTTCTAGCAGACTATGTCTTACAAACGGTAGTTTTGACACTGATTGTTTACCTATGGTTTTGGCGGCGTTTTCCCCAAGACAGAAAAAAGATTTCTTTTCATACTGCTGATGTGTGGACTTTGATTGGTTATGTTATTTTTATTTTCATCGCTTATTTTGCTTTTGTTGCTTCACTCCTTTGGTTACAGACTACTTTTCATTTACCGTTCATCCCAGGTTTGGGAGAGCAAGCGTCACTACTGGCGCCATTAGGTGATGGTATTGGTTTGCTCATAGCATTTGTTATCGCGATTCTTGTCGCTCCGATGATAGAAGAATATGTCTTCCGAGGTTGGGGACTGATCTGTCTGCCAGTTGAGAAATGGCCAGCTTTGGCGCTTATTCTCAATGGCGCACTTTTTGCTCTTTTTCATTTTCAATTGGCGGTTTTTCTCCCCCTCATTTTCTTAGGTACTATGCTCGCCTGGGTAGCCTACAAATCAAAATCCATTCTGCCTGGGATAGTTTTCCATATGGTCAATAATAGTATGGCTTTTCTGGTGGATTACTTTCTGAAATAACTCGCCGAAATAGTAATTAGTTCCCCCAAAGGGGCCCCCTTGGGGCTAGTTTATCGGCATAGGTATAGTCATAGTTCTGGTTCTAGAAAGTCGCCATAGAAATTAGTAATTAATGGTAAAAAAAGAGTCTTACGAAGCAATGTTCTGTCATCCCGAAGCGAATCCCGAATCATGCAAGATTATTAGAGAAATGTAGCCTCATAAGAGGGTGAGTTCGAGGGATCTCGTGGTAAGGATGTTCCGGTAGTCAAGGAGATAAACTCGGAACTCAATTCTTAAAATTTGATTAAGACTTAATACTTTCTTAATAATCGTTGTTGATGGTCTATTTGTAATGATTTATATTCGCATCCCGTACATACTATTGCTATGACAATATCTTTTGTTCGACATGGAGTCACTGATTTCAATAAACAGAAACGACCAGCTGGACGCCAATTTGACGAATCCTTGAGTGAAGAGGGAAAACTCCAGGCTGTAGAATTAGCTGAGCGAATCAGAGAAGAATTCGATATTATTGTTTCATCACCCTTAAAGCGAGCTATTGAAACTGTTGAGCCACTGAGTAAGAAATTAAATTTACCAATACAAATCAATGATCATTTAACTGAGCGTGGTCATGGGTGTTTGGATGGCAAGACCTGGGATGAGATAGCTAGGCTTACCGAGGGGAGAATGACATTACCGATATTAACTAGTGCTTTGGAACATGATTTTAGTAAATGGGGTGGCGAT
>CAZGLA010000036.1:0-3832 GCA_964526575.1 uncultured Candidatus Peribacteria bacterium
GATCTGCAGAGATTACAGTCACTAGCAAAAAGATTATGGAGAAAAGGTCCGAATAAACTTTTAAGAAGCGATATAAATTTCATCAGCTATGACATTGCTATGTATATCCAAGACTTAGAAGACTGTTTGCATGATAAAAATCCAGCTTTTCTTTTAATCAATTATGCATTAAACGAGTTTGTGAACTATCATTATCGCTTAATTCTTTTTGAAGGAGCCGATCATTTCCTTTCAGAAATTCCTGATGAACCATTCAAATCGAGCATGGACTGGTTTGATCGTTTTGTACGCGATTGTGAGAAACTACCCAATATGAAACCACATGGGGATTAGTGGGACTTTTGCAAACTACTCATTCTCGAGATTCTGTTGCTTAAGATAACGATAAACACGTTTTGCTAGCACCTTCAGATTTTCTGAGTCAGTTTGATGGCCATCGACATAAGCCGTCAACTGAGTACGAAGTTCAGTATATTCTGGGTCAGAATCAGCTGGTGTACCAGCAATAAGTTCTAATTCTTCGAGCAAATCTTGGGCTTCATCTAATTCGATTTCATCATCATGTGCACTCTGAGCTTTAGGATCAAACATAGATTTAAATTAATAATTATAAATTGTGAATCGTGAATTTAAGATTTAGAGGAAAGCAGTTGTTTAATAATTGGCAGAGAATATTCTTTACCAATGGCTGCATAATAGAAACCATACATAAGTAAAATAAAACTGCCAAGTTCGAGAATGACTGTCAACCACCACCAAGGTAGGAAAAGCCACAAAATAATCAGTATATGAACCACTAATGCTTGCCTGGCATGAAAGCGGATAAAATGCTCTTCTCGACCAAGCAAACAAACAATACTCAGCGGGGGTACATAGCTAAGAGCAGCGATTTTTTGAGCTTGATCAGACATAAGGAAAAGGTCTTCTTCAGTATAACATATTCTGTTATTATGCACGTGCTTATTTACTATATTATGACTGAACAAGATCCCAAGACTTCGTCTACTACTCAACCTGCCACAGCAGATGCGGGACAAGCAAAACCTAATACTACAGATTTGAGTAAACAACTCAAAGACCAGTGGAGTGGAGCACAGGGCAAGGTACAGGGCGAATTGAAAAAATTGTCACTTTTTGAAAAATTGACCGGAGGTGGTGCTTTAGTCGTGATTATTAGCAGCTTTTTACCCGCCTTTGCTTTCAGCAATTTATATTACAGCATCAGTTTCAATAATCTGCGTGGTTTAGGCTGGATTACATTTATCGCGGCTATCATTGTCCTTTTATTAATTTTGTTACCAAAATTTAAAGTACAAATTCCCCAGTTACCCTTTCCCATGGCCCAGATCCATTTTATCCTGGCAATTGTAGCTCTGTTAACAGGTGTTTTGCAGTTGTTTAACTTTGTTTTCGATAATTCTCCCCTCGCCGGTCCACAATTTGGTATATTCTTAGTCGTAGCTGGTAGCGCTCTTATGTGCTACAGCGCTTATAATGAGCGCAAATCTCATGAAAAAACCATCCCCACACAAACAACACCGACAGCCTAAACCTGAAAAATCTCTGACTGTCTCTTTCAACAAAAAGTCTCTTCCGACTTTGAGGAAGGCTACCTGGCAGACATATATTTGGTATGTCGTTTTGGCGATATTGGGCGGTACACTCATTGCCTCTGCCAGTGTGTTTGTATATATCTTGTGGATTCTCAAAGATCTTCCCAGTCCGGAGGAACTTGCTAATTACTCAAACGTTTCTACCACCAAGATTTTCGCCCGCGATGGTAGTTTGTTGTACGAGGCCGGTGATAATGGTGCCCGAAGAACCGTTGTTCCTTATGAGCAGATTTCCCGACACATGATCAATGCTACCTTGGCAGCAGAGGATGATGAGTTTTTCACTCATCCCGGCTTTGACTGGAAAGGTATTTTACGTGCCGTATATTCGGACACTATTGGAAAGTTATTTGGTGAGAAAGGAATTCAGGGAGGCTCTACCATAACCCAACAATTCGTCAAAAATGCTTTTCTTACACCGGAAAGAACATTCAGGCGCAAGATCAGTGAATTGATTTTGGCAGTAGAACTGGAACAAAATTTCAGTAAAGAAAAGATCTTGGAGCTCTACCTCAATAAAATTTTCTATGGTTCACAATCATACGGAGTTCAAGCAGCAGCAAAAACGTACTTCAATAAAGATGCTAAAAATCTGACCATTGCTGAAAGTGCTACCCTAGCTGCCATTCCCCAGTCACCAACGCGATTTTCACCCTACAATAACAAAGACACATTACTTTCTCGTCAAAAATACATTCTCGATCGTATGCATAAATTGAACTTGCTCAATGATGCAGAGTACAACAAGGCAAGCAAAGATGAATTGGCCTTTGCTCCATACAAAGCTACGATTCGCGCTCCTCATTTTGTTTTTCATGTAATGCAAGAATTAGAAAGAAATTACGGCACTGATTTACAAGGACTAAATATTCACACTACGCTTGATCCTAAACTTCAAGAAGAAGCGGAAAAGATTGTTAAAGAAGGCGCCCTGAAAAATGACCAAAGACACGGTGCCAAAAATGCTGGTTTAGTCAGTCTAGATCCTAAAACAGGTGAGATATTGGTAATGGTCGGATCACGAGATTATTTCGATGACTCTATTGATGGTAAAGTGAATATAATAACATCGCGAAGACAGCCAGGCTCTGCTTTCAAGCCATTTACCTATGCTACTTTATTTACTAAGGGTTTCGGTACAGGAACAGTTTTTTATGATGTGGAGACTGACTTTGGTGGTAAATATATTCCTGCTGACTATGACGGTAAACATCGCGGACCAGTCACGGTGCGTTATGCTTTGGCCAATTCACTCAATATTCCCGCTGTAGCTGCGCAGTATTTAGCCAGGCTGGATGATACACTGACACTTATTAATAAAATGGGCATAGAATACTTAGACAAAACTGCCGCTGCCAGAAATGGGTTGGCATTGGCTTTGGGCGTGGAGGAAATCACTCCGCTAGATATGGCCGAGGCTTATGGTGTCTTTGCCAATAATGGTAAAAAGATCCCTATCGCTAGCATAACTAAGATTACTAATGATCAACAAAAAACACTTTGGGAACGTACAGCTCCAGCGGCCGAAGAAGTTTTGGATCCTCAAGCAGCCTATTTGATTAATAATATTCTTTCTGACAATAATGCCAGACCAGCCAGCTGGGCTAATCTATTTGTTCCTGAACATACCGTAGCTGTAAAAACTGGTACCTCCATTAATATCGTAAACAATGTTAAGAAACCTAAGGATCTTTGGACTATTGGTTATACGCCCAGCATTGTGACTGCAGTATGGGTAGGAAATAACACTGGTGATATCAGCGCTTTAACTGCTGATGGTGTGACCGATGCTGCTAGTATTTGGAAACCATTTATGATCAAAGCGCTGGAAGGTAAACCCAATGAAGAATTCCCTCGACCAGAACAAATTAAAGAAATAGCCGTAAGTACACTCTCTGGCTTCTTGCCAAGCAGTGCCACTCCACCAGATCGTATTCGCACCGAATTATTTCCTGATTATGGTGTCCCTACTATTTATGACCAAGGTTTCGCTTCCGCACGTGTCGATCAAATCTCCGGCAAATTGGCCACTGAATATTGTTCTGACAATGTCGCTCTGTATGTCTATCAAAATTTCCACAGTATATTGTATTATCTCCGTCCGGATGATCCAGCTTTACCAAGATGGGAAGAGGCTGTGCAAAAATGGGCTTACGGTGTACGCAACACACCTGTCACCACTGCCTCGCCAATTCCTACCGATGGCACTCCTCCAGTAA
>CAZGLA010000037.1:0-15960 GCA_964526575.1 uncultured Candidatus Peribacteria bacterium
ATGTAAAACAATTTTGGCGATAATCTTTTCAATATCACTGATACTTTTCAGCTGCATCTGAATGAGTCTCCGTACCTGTCCCGTCTCTTTGAAAGCACCGATCAAATCTAAACGGTATTCAATCGCTTTTCGCTCAGCTAAGGGATGCAGTAACATGCTATGGAGCAGACGATAGCCATGAGCGGTGACTGTGGCATTGATAGTGTCGAGTAAAGAACCATACACTTTGCCATCATGATTATTTCGGATGAGCTCCAGATTTCTAACGGTAATTTCGTCTATCGTTATGGTTGGGATTTGGGCAGTCTCAGTATGATAGAGATGTTCAGCCGCACTTTGTTGAGTTTGTTTGATATACGTCCCAATCATATCTTCGGCTGCTGCCTGAATTGATACCGGGGTGAGTAAAGAGCGGATATGACCTTGTTCCAAGATAGGGGCTAAGACTGTCTGATGATCGCAGTGGACGAGAATTTCCTCAGGGTCGCGAATACGTATCTGATCAATGAGATCGGGGATTGTAGAACCGCCGCCAGGGAAGATTTCTCCTGTACTGACATTGCAGAAAGCTATTTCCCAAGCTTGGTTGTTTTTGGAAATCGCGGCTAGTAAACGAATTCTGTCTTCTTCTTCAGTGTCGGATAATAAAGTTCCAGGGGTAATCACTCTACTCACCTGTCTTTCGACAATGCCAGGTAGACTGGGATCGCCTACTTGATCACAAATAGCTACTTTATGGCCGGCTTTGATCAGTTTTTTTATATATTGCTGCGCACTAAAATGAGGGAAGCCACACATAGCAATTTCATTGGCACTGCCTTTGTGGCGAGCAGTGAGCGCTATATGTAAAACCTGGCTGGCCACCTCGGCATCAGCCCCAAACATTTCGTAAAAATCTCCTAAACGGTAAAGTAAAATAGCATCTTGATAATTGGCTTTGATGGCCAAGTATTGCCGTAACATCGGAGTCAGTTTTTGGGGGGATTTCGCCTCGGCCATGGGTAAACTTTACTATGAGTTTATGGTGGGTTTATGGTATCTTCTTGATACCTTTGAAGCAAGTATGTCAGCATATCATCAGCACATTTTACGAGAGATTGCCGAAAATCATTTTTTTCACGCTTATTTGCTTATTCATGAGCAAGAATCGATCTTGGCAGAAGAAATTGCTGATTTGACCAAGAATCTGCGGGAAAGATATCAAGTTTTTGATCAGTATTTTCTGGAGCCGGAGGAAGGCAGTATCGATATTGAAGCCACACGAGAATTTCGTCAGAGATTTATTCTGCAAACAGTGGGCAAAGTGAAAGTCGGTTATATTGCCGGTATAGAGAAGATGACATTGCCGGCGCAACAAATGCTTCTAAAACTTTTGGAAGAAGCGCCGAAAAATACGCTATTTGTTTTGACTACAACCAGAGCCAAACGTCTTTCTGCTCCTATTCTCTCACGGGTGCGCATGATACGTTTACCGGGCGGAGGAAGAGTCAGTGTCAAACCCGAGTATCAAGCTTGGTTTGAACAATTATTTGCCGCAGATATCTCACTTTTTGAAAAACAAAAGTTACTAGAGAAAATCGAAAAAAGCGATGGTAATTCCGATATTGATTTTGAGTTATCCTGCTATATATGGCAGCAAAGGAATGATGTGGATACTATACAGAAATGGCTGGATTCACTATCATTCATGCATAGGAATGCAAAGTTGCGTACGATTCTTGAATATTTTTTCCTTACTTAATCTATGGCATTTTGGGTCTCATTGGCATCGATTTCTTGGCTCGCTGCTTTCATTGTTGTCATAAGAAGATTGTTTCTTTATTCTCGTGGGGCGAGATTACAAATGCATGAAGAATTCAAAAGTGGAGATCAAATAGAAGAACAAACAATCAGCCTGGAGCGCATGTTCCAAAGCAGTTTGCATGACATGTCTTTTGGTGAACTTTTGAGTATGGCAGAGAAATTTAATCGTAAGAAGGACTATAAGAAAGCGATAAAGTATCTTGAGGAGGCACTCCGTAAGGAAATTCCTGAAGACCATTATGTGAATATTCACATTTTACTGGCTGATGCCTATAGCGCTATCAAAGACTATAACCGAGCTTTGGTAGTGATAAATAAATTAGTTTTACATTTTCCCGACCAGATATTATGGCAAGAGAAAGCTCTACAATTACAATTGAAAGCAGAACACTTTGAAGCCGCGATTGCGACACTTCATACCTTGCTTACTTTTGATCCCAGAAGAAAAGAGTATTTGGAATTACTGGCCAAGACGTATCGCAAGATGAAATTGCATGACAAAGCGAGAGAAGTTTATCAAACGCTGTATCGAAGCTAATTAAAAAATTGTGAATCGTGAATCGAGAATCGTGAATTTGATTCAAAAATAATTCACAACTCACAATTTACAATTCTCAATTCCTGGTTAAGGGCACAAATAATACCCGTGGCTTGGAGAAATGATCACAGTTGTTGGGGCGAGGGGACGGGCAAAGTAATAAGGGCGACGGCCCACGGTACTTACGGTAGGTAATGGTGGTACACAAGGGACTCTGCCTCTGGGAGTCGTGACATATACTGGTGCAGGATATGTGGTGTATCCCAACCAGTCGGCATGTACTGCACAGCCAGGATTACCAGCGCCGACTAAACAAGCGAGTAATGCGCTGCGAATAAGTTTTTTAACGGACAATTGCGGGGTGGAAATTTCCTGTAATGGACGCATTTTTAACATAAGCTTTTGCAATGAAAGGCAGTACTATACAATAATTATATATACTTGACAATACTACTCCTTCTTTTTCTTCTTTTTCTCCAGGCCGAAGGCTTCTAGGCGGTCGGCAAGTGCATCATAGACGTCTTCATCATTGTCATCAGCATTGATGCTGATCAGTTTGCCCATCTTTTCGTACATAGAGACAATTGGTGCGGTTTCTTGATAATAATTGCTCAAGCGTAATTTCATGCCCACAATATTATCTTCTTTGATCATTTTGACATCATGGTCACATTTTTCACAATTTTCTATAGAGGAATCGGCAGAATAAATCGTTTGGCAATAGGTACAAATCTTTTTCTTGGTGATGCGAGTGAGGGCATGATCATCTCCGACATTGAAGAGAATAGCGACAAAATTGCGTTTATGTTGACTGATTAAACGATTGAAGAAGTCAGTTTGGGCCAGGTTTTTGGGGAAACCATCAAAGATAATTGGTTTATCATTGGGTATATGCTTTAAGAAATTTTCTACAATTTGTTGCAAAATATCACTAGGGATGACTTGGCCGGCATTGAGTAATTGTTTTACCTTGCGTCCCAGAACATTGTCTCCCTTCATGGTCTTCTGCAATTCAAATGGCAAATCAAAAATAGCCATATCATAAGTATGCGTGAGCTTATGCGCCTGTGAGGTTTTGCCAGACCCTGGTGGACCAAAAAGTACTAAATCAGGAAAATAGGTGAAACTTAAGCTGCTCGTCAGGAAATTGATATCATTGTCCTGGGCTTGCTCAGCCTTGCTGAGATTGATACGAGTGCTTTCCGGATGTTCACGCAGTTTGATGAGAGCTTTGGCTTCGATCTGACGAATACGTTCGCGAGTTACCCCAAACTCTTGGCCCACTTCTTCCAGGGTATGACCTATGCCATCATCAAGACCGAAACGCATGCGAATGATTTTTTGTTCGCGAGGGGTGAGAGATTCCAGTAAACCATGGACATCTTCTTTGAGTAATTGGCGTGATGCTTGAGCGGCTGGACTGAGAGTAACATCGTCTTCAATAAAGTCACCCAACTTACCAGAATTATCACCATCAGAACCCACAGGTGCTTCTAGAGAAACAATATCTTGAGAGATCTTTTTTATATAGCGAATCTTTTTCACATCCATGTCCATTTCGGAAGCGATTTCTTCAATCAATGGTTCACGACCAAGCTCTTGTACGAGACGTCTCTGGGTATGAGTAAATTTGTTGATTGTTTCTACCATATGTACAGGAATACGAATGGTGCGGGCCTGATCAGCAATGGCGCGCGTGATTGCTTGTCTGATCCACCAAGTAGCATAGGTAGAGAATTTAAAACCTTTACGGTGATCGAATTTTTCTACAGCGCGAAAGAGACCGATATTACCTTCTTGAATGAGGTCGAGCAGTGATAGACCACGACCGACATATTTTTTGGCAATAGAAACTACCAAGCGGAGATTGGCTTCAGCCAATTGCCTTTTGGCGACAGGATCATGCTTAGTGATTCTTTTCGCCAACATCACTTCTTCTTCGGCGTTGAGCAGATCTACACGACCGATTTCACGTAAATACATGCGGATAGAATCACCAGCGATATCTCCCAAAGCAAAGTTTTTCTTATTACCCGAGGTAAATTTATCGCGCAGTTTTTGTTCGGAAGATTTTTCTACGGTGCTTTTGGGAGCTTCTTTGTTTTGATTTTGCCAAACGAATTCTCGCTGGCTATCAACTATTTCAATGCCATGTTCAAGAAATTGCATCATGATGTCTTCAACAACATCAAGATTGGTTTCAAACTCAGGAATGGCATGCATGACTTCTTGTTGAGTCACGAAACCTTGTTCCTTACCTTTCTTGATCAGTAAGCGTACTACTGCCGGATATTTGGCTAAAACATCTTGTTCACGTTTTATGCTTTTTTTACCCACGAGGGAGGATGGTTAAATCTGGATTTGCAACAAATGTGTTGACTTGGCTAACAGTTCTTTTTCAGTGGCTTTATCATGATTGTCTCGGGCAAGTTTTAATTGTTCTTTTACTTGGGCCATTTGTACTTTGAGTAGCTCTTTTTTGATACGCTGTAAGATTTTCTCTTTTTCCTCATGCAGACGAGCGGCGGTGTAGTCACCATAGTGCTCTTCAATCTGAAGCAGCAACAAAGAAAAGTCGTCGGTAGGAAAACGATCAGAAAATTGCTTAAGCAAATCACTGACATCACTTGATGCTCGGGGGGCACTATAGTATTGATAAGCGATTCTGTAAATGTCTCGGTACATTTCCGGGAGCAATTCTTGTAGATGAGGGGCTTTCAGTTCACTGATGAATTGGGGAAAATGGCACAAGAAAGCTAATGTGAAGAGGGGAAGGTCGTTTTTAGGTTTTACTAATATTGGTCCGGTGTTTTCCTTGGCTATTTTGGTTTTTTCCAGGGTGCGATAGATTAAATGTTCTGATTTTCCTAAAATCTTTGCTAATTTCTTTATCATACTATCTTGATCGATTGGGTGAGGCATTCTCTTGATCAAAGGAACAATCATTTGTAAAAAGCGCTTTGATTCATCGTTGTTCTTGATGCTATCTGCAGTAAAAAATGCTTGATAGATAAAATCCAACCAGTCAGAACTTTTACTAATAAATTCAGAGAATAGCTCACTATTTTCCTTGATAAGACTATCGGGATCTTTGTCCAATGGCAGAACAACAAAACGAGCGGAAACATCTTTATTGATGACTTCGGGAATAATCCGGAGCGCAGCATTTTTCCCAGCTTGATCGCCATCAAAGATGAAAGTGATTTTCTCTGTTTGCCGGCGTAACATATCGAGATGTTTGCTGGTAAAGGCAGTGCCGGAAACTGCTACGGTATGTATCATTCCATGTTGAACACAACTTAAACAATCGATTTGGCCTTCGACTACGAGGACATCATTTGCTTTTTTTATACTCGATTTAGCTTGATAGAGTCCGTAAATAAAAGAACTTTTATGGAAAACGGGACTGTCGGGAGAATTCAAATACTTAGGTTGATTGTCATTGGTTAAGGCGCGACCGGTAAAGCCAATGATTTCCCCGCGATCATTGTAAAAAGGGAACATAATGCGATCACGAAATTTATCATGACATTCTTGTTTGCTTTTTTCATCAGGGATAGCAACACCGGCAACAATAAGGTCTTTAACAGCAAAATCAGCTTTTTTTAAATAAGACGTTAATTTCTCCCAAGAATCAGGAGCATAGCCTAAACCAAATTGTTCTTGAATCTCGGAAGTTATTTTTCTTTGATCTATATATTGTTTGGCTTTTTCAGACATCCTCAATTGCTCTTGAAAAAATTGTGCGGCTTTTTTGAGCACAGCTTTGAGTTGGGCTTTTTGATTCTGATTTATGGGACTGAGCGTGGTGACTTTATAATCAATCTTTATTCCAACGCGATCAGCTAAATCACCGAGAGCCTCGGTAAATTCAACCCTTTCTGCCTCCATATAAAACTTAAAAATATCGCCGCCTTTGTGACAGCCAAAACAATACGCAATGCCTTTATCAGGACTGACCATGAAAGAGGGAGTTTTTTCTTCATGAAATGGACATAGTCCCTTGAGATTGCGTCCGGCACGTTTGAGCTGAACATAGTCTTTGACTAAATCCTCAATAGAAAGCCGAGATTTGATCTCTAAAACCGGGTCAATCATATCTTTGTTGAGATATCGAATTTAACCCTATTGTAATGCTTTGTACAATATTTTAATACAGCTCACTTCCTGCCTGCTCGTCTCCTATTTCTGCTCGATGCATTTCATATCTCATTTTCTCAAGCCTTTTTAATTCCTCCGGTGTTGCAATTTTAAATTCCGCTTTTTTTGTTAATTTCTCCATTTTACTAAAAAAAGTATCAGGATTAAAACCGCCCACTAATTTTTTCTGGTTGATTTCCCATTGTTTTTCCCATGCAGCAAAGTCTGCCAACTTTCCTACTTTCTCTGGGTTGATAAGCAAGGGAGCTAGAGCATCATGAATACCTTGTGTTGCTTCAGCAAGATCTGGTCCCTGGCTAGGAGCACTGGGGACATGATTTTTAGGTTTTTCTGCCCCCGCTAATCTTTCTGACTGACCTTCCATAGAATAAAAATTAATGACTCATAGCATTATACCACAATTTTACCTGGTTTAACTCTTTGCTGTTTCTAATGCAAAACGACCTTTGATCCTTTCCCAGATATCTTTGGCCACAAATTTAGGAGTGGCAATTTTAGTGAGATCAAGCATGCCTAGCTTCATAAGAGTAACAGCATTGTCCAAATTAATACCTGCGACATATGCTAATGCCTGAAGATTACTGGCGACAAGATAATCAGTGACAATATCTTGCTCAAGATAAGCACTGTCCTTGCTGCTTCTTAAATACGAATTGGGATTTTCATCACTACTTAAGTCTGCACCGCGGAAAAGTCTTTTGGCTCTGTCGATAGCCTCAACTTTTAATGCTTCCATTTCCTTTTTGGCTTGAGGAACATTCAGGTCAGGATACTTGTGGGTAATGGCTGGTAGTCTTGCTTGATAAAACGTTTTAACACAATCTAAATAATTGCCACCACGTAAACGTTCTTCCATAGCTGAGACATAGGCACCACCTGGGATGCGATCATAGCCAAAGTTTTCTTTAATAAAAAGACTTTCATTGTAGACTGCTCCGGCTTCGGCAAAAACACTCTGTCTACCACCGCCGACTTTTTTGAATAAACGGAACGGTAAAAGCTGCTTATTCAAATGTTGTAATACATGTCCTTCGATTTCATGCGCAATACCTACAGCTAGTGATTTCTCAATCGGACGTGGCTTATCAGTATCAAGTACTACTTTTTGTTTACCATCTACTGCCATTGTGTTGCGGTCACTACGGGCAACAAACTGCCATTTGTCATCAGGGGCAGCTCCTTGTCTTTGTGAATCAAATTCTGATGCAGACATTTCACTTAATATGCCATATGCTTTGAGAACTTCTTCTCCCCACTGCTGTCTCTCTTCGGCAGTGATCATAACTGAATTTAACTTCTCTGGATCCAATCCTTTTTCTCTGATTTTTTCATCCTTGTTCATTACCGCTAACTTTTGTCTTACTTCTTTTATTGATTGAGCAGTGTTTTTGAGTTGGGTAGAGACTTGAGGGTGTTCTCCGGTAGTTTCGATGTCTGCGCCATGAATCAGCTTGTCGAAACGGGAAAGACTTTTATCAATATTTTTACTACCAACGACGCCTTCTATTAAATTTTGTTCACTTTCTAAAAGATTTTCCATACCCAATAATTGCGCTTTTTTTACTATGTAGTAAAGATTTGGATAACTTTCAGCGATCAATTCGTTGATTCTCGTGAGGTACATTTTCAGAACCTCTTTACGCGCCTTATTTAATTCTGCCATTTCAGGACTTTTGAGAGACTCGAGTTCTTTTTTTACTAGTGTGCGTAATTCACGATAGCCCTGATATTTCTTGAGGGCGATGTCGGGACTTAGTCCAATAGTTATGGTTTCTGGGATTTTCCCCTCAGTGATATTGAGTGAGCCGTCGGTATTGATGACCAACTTTTTTCCCGTTTCATTATCATAATTCTTTAGAGCATCACCGCTGAGTTCATCGAGAGCTTTACCTTTGAGTTGTTTTTCATTACTAGCAATAAATGATGGCAATTCTGCTGGATCTGTAGGGACTTTTTCTTTGAAAAGTTTTTTGAGTTTCTCCTGGCCAGTCGTAGTGATAAAATATTCCTTGTAAAACTCTTTATCTGCAAATACTGCCTGTTTCTTAAGTAAGAGCTTTTTTAGGTCAGGAGTATTTGTGGGGATAATCTCTTCTGGGAATATTTCTGCTAAATCCTTTTGTCCCTGAGGTGTTAGAAAAAACTCCACATTGAAAGTTACACTGTTTATCTTCAATTCAAAGTTTTTTTCTAGTTTCTCTCCAAGCTGATTTTCTTCGACCAACAAGTGTTCTCGATCAGATTCTGACAGATTTAGCTGTTTTTCTGCGCCAGTATTTAGGGCAACAATTCTATCAATACTGTCTTTTACAGCATCAGCCTGACGCTTGGGATAGAAGAATAGTTTGTTCTTTGTTTCGTTCTGATTTTCTCGAGATTCTGGATTAATCATAGTTTTATTAGTTGCAGTTGTGTGATTTTTCTAACCAATTAGCGTCTATCATATTACTGAGTTTCTTTTCTTTGAGCTTTATTTATGAGGTAATCTATCATTTTGTCTGCAATGTTAATTCCAGTTACTGTTTGAGCAACTGTAAAATCAAATGGGGAGTTTACTTCAGCGATATAAGGTAATCCATCTTTATCAAAGAGCAGGTCTACTCCTCCAAATTCTATGCCTAAGGAGTTTACTGCTTGGATGGCAACTTGCTCAATGTCTTTTGAGTATTTAATACTCCTTTTTTTATGGTTAAATCTCGCATTTGATCTGAAGTCGTGCTGAGCAATTTTCTCATAGCTGGCAATAACCTTTTTACCTAGTACTACTAATCTGCCCTGTCTCGTGTGTTTTACATAGCTGCGTAGGATACATTCTATATTAGTATCGGTGATCAAATAATCAGTTAGTGACATTAAAGAATCTAGGGAGTCAATTTTAATTATTCCGATGCCCCGAGATAAACCCATTATCTTAAGAATGATAGGAAAACCATCAAGGGCTTTAACATACTTTTTCATTAATACCTTGTCTTTAGTTATTACCGGGATTGTTTTTATTGTTGGCAAGTGTTTGTGACTGTTGATAATAAATGATGCAGCTCGATCATATGGACCCCAGGTATTGTCTTGATAAAATGTTTGGCAATATTTGTTGATAAAATATTTCTCAGCAACTTTGGCTTTGTTGCCGGGGCTGGCTCTAAAGAGCATGTCGTGTTTATTAAGCCTTGGTAATAGGGTGAAATCAAAGTTTTCCGCTATGATAAGTATGAATTCTATATCTTTTTTTTTACAGCTTTCTTGTAATAGTAAGACCCTTTTTTGGTTTTGCGTTGAATTATCAATAATGCAAAAGAATCTCATAGATGATTGTTTTATTGTTTTTCGCATTTTCTTTATTAGACATTCTGTTCATTATAACATATTTTACGCTTATTCAGACGAGTATTATGATTATTCAACAGACATTTCCGAAATATATAACGTATCAGCTTTCTTTGGATAATGTGGCAAGAGCAGAGGATCTCTTTAGTGCTAAAGTAAATAAAGGATTAAGAAGAGATGTAACGAGGTTGGGAGCAGCAAATTACAAATTTGTGCGTGAATTGGTAAATGAATCCTATCTTACTAATAAATTCTTACCTGTTTATCAGAAAAACATTGCTCAAAAGGATTCGCCATTAGTTATTGATATAAAGAGTAAGGTTCTGGATCATTCTCCACATAACTTTCCTTATGAGGCTTTTTCTTTGTATTTAAACGATGAGTTTTTGGGAGGAGTTATTTTTAGTGTTCGTGAGGAATCTTTGAATATAGCTTTTAAAACATTTCCTACGAAGCTTTCTTTTTCGCTCGGAACATCTGTGACTATGCTTGCTGATTATCATTTGATTCAATATGCGATTGATTTAAAAAAGAAACATATTTCACTAGGAAAAGACCGTAATCTGTATGGTCTTCATTCTGCGATCGGCCTGGCAATGTATAAGCTGCGGCTTGGTGCTGTGCCATATGTAAGTGCTTCGGCTGACAATGCTTTCGTAATAGAGTTTAATTGGGATGAGAAAAGCGATGTGTTGATCTTCTTGGGTAAAGAAAAGGGGTCAATAATAAACAAGGCCTTATTATTAAGTACAAATATACAAGATTCTCAAAAAAGATACGGGCTCCTTTTTGGTCAGAAACAATGTGAAATTGAAGTTATTAGTCGCAAGTAATATTGATCAACCTTTGAGCCCCATGTATTACTCTATTACATATCCAATACAGGTTGCCTGGAGGGTTGATTTGAGCAATATCCAGAATCCTATAGATGCTTTTCCTGCCAGTGTCTCAAAAAAAGTAGCAAAGGCATTAACATTATTAACATCAGCGGCCATTGAATACCGTATAGACAAGGTTGATGAATCATACTTGCAGCAGTTTTATCCACTATACGAACAGAATATTCTTTCTAAGAAACATCCAATAAAATTTGATATTTATCAAAGAATTCTTTATCCCAAACACAACTTTCCCTATCTCGCTGTTTCGCTCTATGTAGATGGTAAATATTCCGGAGGTTTGATCTTCTCTCATAAAGATGCTTATCTTGCCACAGCATATAAGGTGTTCCCGAGAAGTCCTGCTGATTTCAAGCTACCAGTAAATTTCTCTCTTATAGCTGAATACTTCTTATACAAGTACGCATTGGAGAATAAGATTACTCAACTAAAAAGGGGAAAGGACCCAAATCAGTTTGGTGTTGGTTGTGATATTGGCTTGGCTGTATATAAATTACAGGCCGGATTCATTCCATACGTTTCTGAGTGAGAGAATGAATTTAGAAAGGAGTTTGTTTGGGACGAGAGCAATGATGTTTTGATTTTAGAAGGGTCGTCCATGGGAGAGACAATTAAGTATGCGACGCTTTTCCTAAAGAACGTCGCTGTCTTCAATGAAAAATATAAACCACTCAAAACATTCTCTGGTTGGGAATTAAAGATTGTTACATTACCCGGTGATAATTCCTAGTGCTATTAAACTTTTTATCTGAGTTTTTTTGAAAGGATCATATTTGCCTATAAACAGCTTTTCAAACTGAGAACTGTCGTCCTGTAACAATTTCCAAATTCTTATTTGTCCCATGTAATACATGGCATCTTTAGTTAGGCATATTCCTTTATTTGCTGTTGGTGGTATTGATCTGAATATTCGCACACATAGCTGCCAGGTTCTTTCCCTTAGTGTTTTTTTACTAACCCGCTTGCCTGTATAAGTCAAAAGAAAGTATTGATACATGATGTGGAATACAGTTCTAAAGTCTCTAACTGTCCCATCCTTTCCTGATGCAAGAGCAATTGCTAAGTACTTTTCAAATCCTTTATACCGGATGAAGTTGTGTGCTAGTGCAGACTCAGAAATTAGGGCAAGGCCTTCCTCTCCGAGGATGTAACCAGAAAGACCAACACTCAACAGCTTGAGAATCGAGCGGGAGCCGTTTACAGCTCTACGAACATGTACATTTATTTCATGAGCAATGAGTTGCTTGAGAACTTTTCCTGACGCTGATCGAGAGCTTGGAATATAAATGGTTTTGTCTTGAGTTTTAATAAATATATTTTCTCTTTGGATCTGTTTAATATGTACTTTCCATTCAGATGCCTTTATATGTTTTAGAGCTTGATCAAAGTACATTTTTATATCCTCAGCAGAATACTGTTTGTTATCTGATATATCCATGTTGTACACATAATTATTCATTTCTAGGAAATACTTTTTAATCGCTAATTGAGAGCTTTGAGATTTTTTGTTTCCTAAATGTGTCGAATACTTTTCAAGATGCTCAAGTTTTAATTCAATTATTTCTTTTCTCATTAAATTCTTAGAAAGAATCTGATAAAAGTCTCCGAATACTTGGCTGGTTATTGTTTGCGGAAGTGCGCGATAGAGTTTTTGTGAGGAGAGCTGAAACAGTTCGATGCTATTTGTGGCTATTGCTAGAGACATTTTCCAACGCCAGCATTCTTCTTCTAGAAAGTCAGAATAAATTGATGCTATTGGAGATTTATCTTGGGTTATTATCGTTTTTTGCAATGTTTGAATACTCTCGATCTGCCTACTAATTTGGGGGACATGCAGTGCTGGATAGTGAAATTGTGGATTTTCAATTTTGTCACTTAAAAAGAGGAATTTTTGTTCTTTTAGATTAATAGGTTCTCGAACATCACTAAGATTGGCATTTAGTCTCATTACCAGTGAAAACCAATGTTGATCGAGATATTGCTGTTTTTTCATAGATTTGCTAAAGAGTCCAATCTATAGGATTCTTCTTTAAAACTTGAATCAATGTGACCATATTTCTGCCGACAATGGGAGCAGCCCCAGCTTTTTCAGCACTACTAAGCACCAGGTTGAGGAGTTTAACGACGATCCCATCTTTATGGGGCGAGCCATTGATGGCCAAGATAAAGGGTTTTGGCATAGAGAATTTGAAGCGGACCAACTATACGGTAAAAAACTTGCATGTTACAACAAAAATTACAATAATGGCCACGCTTTAGTTAAATGGAGAGATCGCATAGTGGCCTAGTGCACACGCTTGGAAAGCGTGCATCCTCGCAAGGGGATCGAGGGTTCGAATCCCTCTCTCTCCGCCATACTACGCTGCTGCGGAGCTTCGTACGGCAGGCATTTGCCCGAATCTGACAGTATTAGATCTTTTTCCATATACCCATAATTAACTTAACTTTTTTACTTGTATTCCAACCCTTTATTTGTTTTTCACGTCTTCGTGCCAAAAGAAGAGATTCATATACTTCATAATATATAAGTTGGATGGGGAGGCGGATTTTAGTCCAGTATGCTGCATCTCCAAGCAAATGCCGCTGTAATCTCTTTTTTAGATTGCATGTCGAACCACAATAAATACTCATATCACTACACTCCAGTAGATATATGTAATATTGCCCTTCGACAAGATCAGGGCATTCGACTCCTTTAAATTTAAATATTGTATCTCTCATTTGGTCAAAGACCATGAGCGACTCCGCGCTTAGCGAGGAGGAGTCGAATGGTGGGCCGGGGCGGATTCGAACCGTCGAAGGCGTGAGCCAGCAGATTTACAGTCTGCCCCGTTTGGCCACTTCGGTACCGACCCATTTTTTTGCGACAGCCAATACACTCTATAAACTTCTTTAGCTAACGTCAATAAATTGTTTCCATGCACTTGTCACAAATGTCAAATATGTTATTATGACGCCTAGCTTTTATAAAATCATGAATAAGACACCTCCAGTTCCTAAAAATGGACCAGGTCTCGCAGGTCCCGAATCTCCCTCAAGTAAAAATATTATTGCTGCCAGTGTGGCTTTGTGTAGCCTTATAAATGATAAGATTGTGGTTGTGCAAAGGGCAAAGGGAGTTGAAAGGAATGGAGGAAAGTATGAACTGCCAGGAGGAAAACTGGATTGGCGTGGACACATTACAGACAGTATGGGTCCCCCTAGAGTGGAAGATGATATACGACGTGAATTAAAGCAGGAAATAGGTATTACCCTGAAGAAGGGAACGGATGATATATTTGCATTCGATAATGCTAAGTTTCGTGAAGATGGCCGATCGATCCTTGCCTTTCGTTACGTAGGTATATATCCAGAGGGACAGGCTGTTGTGATTCCTGAAAAAGAAAAGCTAGAGCATGATGCATATAAGTTTGTGGATGCAGAGAGTTATAGCAAGTTAGAGTATATAAGTGGAATAAAAGAATTTCTTGATCAACTCTTTGAGAGACAACGTTTAAGAGGCACGTTACTAGCCAATACCTCACGAATGTTTACCGTACATTGTATTTTTGTAGATCCAAAGACAAAAAAGATATTACTTGTTAAGAGCAAGGCACCGCAAGCTGCTGATCAACAAGTGGACTACAAGTTTCCTTATGCTCCAGTGAATAGCTGGGAACATTTGAATCATGCAATACAGAGGATTGTACGTATTTTATCTCAAGTACAACCGGCCAATAAAGTTCTCCATGAACGAAGTGAACAAAACCAGCAAAGCTGCCAGATCAGACGCGTTGCAGTTTTACCTTCATATATTACACTGCCTGCGTCCGATAGGTTAGAGAAAATATGGAACTTTTACTACTTAGTTCATCTACCAAACTTTGAAGAAACAATAGGGCGTGGTGTGGCAGCAGAAAGATTTGAATATCTTTGGCAGCCAGCTAAAATTGATTTGCTTATGTCGATTTGTAATCGTTTTCAAGAGGAAGAGTCTGCCGAAAGGAAAAATTGCCGTGAATCTATTTCGAAAATAGTAGGAATTATAACCAAGTTGCATGGACGTAAAAGTCTTACCAGTATTCCTCCAGGTTCCTTGGAGGAAACTGAAGGTATTTTGGATGATTGGATGAAATAGATAGTAAAAAGAGCTTCTTATGATGTTTGGTTATTTGGCGATTCTGTAATAAAATGCTAGAAATAACCCTCGTCATATTCTTATGAATAAAGGTTCTAACGCAGAAGGAGAGCGCATTATACCCGGTCTTGAAGAATATGTTCGCCGACATGGGGAACAAAGTGATTCTGGCGTTATAGAAGTAGGGGATCCAAAACGCAGTATCAATGTGGTTCATTGCAATCTGGTAAATCCAGAAGATGGTTCGTTGTTGATGATACAGAGATCACCATACGAAGCTGTGAATCCTGGTCTTTGGGAGAAGCTGTCGGGGAAAATAGAACCTAAAATGGTGGGTACCGATACGATAGCCAGAAATGTAGTGAAGGAAGCGTGGGAAGAATTAGGAATAGTAGTTGACGTTTCGGAAGTATATATATCACCTCGAGACAATGAATTATTGGATGTGGAACATCCCCGATATAGTCAAATAATGGTCCACCCAACCTATGTCGTGTATGTGCCCAGAACAACGATGAAGTTCAAGGAAAATGGACATTGTAAGCATCAATTTGTAAATGCTGCCAATTATGAACAATTTAATTATCTAAGCGGCGTCAAGAAATCTTTGGAAAGTTATTTTGAACGAAGAAAGGAAGAAGGAGTTTTGTTTCCTCATGAATTAGCACAAGTAATACGTTGTGTCATCGTTGATGAACATAATCAGCGCTTATTAATGAGAAAAGGAATGAGTGGACACTTTTCTTTTCCTGCTACTGATATGCTATCTGGAATCACGCCATATACTTCTGTCCAACAGATGTTATACAGCATATTGTGGGAGGATTTTAAGGTTGGGCCTTTAACTGCGATTCATTTTCCATCTACTCATGATAAGGCGTCAGAATTACATCATTATTTCCTTATCAGTGGGATGAATGGAACACTTCCTGATGGGATCGAAAAAGATGAATTCCGTTGGTTCGATATGAAGCAAGGCTATGATGCTCTGTGCAAGCAACTGGAGGGCAATGAAATTCGAGCCCCCGTAAGAAAGGTATTAGGAAAATTATTGTTACCATCCTTATCGGAAGTAATGTTGAATTTGCAAAAAGATGTCGTAGTGAAACGTCCTCTAC